>DATAIM010000393.1:0-6375 GCA_036262655.1 Gemmatimonadaceae bacterium
CGCTTTACGAGATAGTGCGGCACCAGGCGGCGCATTATGGCTCGCTTGTGCGCACGCGATATGGCGAGCCGTTCTTCACGCCCGAGACCGTGCGCGTCGATGACGTGGCAACACTCGAGGTAGCGTCATTTTGACTGACGAGCCAGAGCTGAACTACGGGGGATACCTCGCGCTCGACGAGCTTCTCTCTCTGCAGCGCCCAAGATCGAGTCCCGAACACCCTGATGAGCTGCTGTTCATCATCGTGCATCAGGCGAGCGAGCTGTGGTTCAAGCTGATCCTGCACGAGCTCGCGGCGCTGAGCGGAAAGCTCGCGGAGAACGATACCCTGGGAGCGCTCGGTGCTGTCAGACGAGTGAACGCTCTGGTGCGCATCGTTACTTCGCAGCTGAGTGCCCTGGAGACTCTGCCGCCACAGCGTTTCGCGCAATTCCGCGGATACCTGGGCACATCGAGCGGGTCGCAAAGCGAGCAGTTCCGCGCGATAGAGGCGATGTCTGGACTCCGCGATACGCATTTCATTCAGGTGCTGGAGGAACACGGCGGCATCCCGGAAAGGGTCAAGCGCGCGCTTCGCTATCCCCCGCTGCAGCAGCAGTTCAATGAAGTGCTTGAATTCCACAAGGTGACGCTCGAGCAGGTCTACACCGAAGAACATCAGCGGCCGCTGCAGATGCTCGCGGAGGGACTGCTCGAGTACGAGCAGGGATTTGCGATGTGGCGATTCCTGCACGTTCAGCTTGTCGAGCGCATCATCGGGCCCGCAACCGGCGGAACAGGTGGAACTCTCGGATCGAAATATCTTCAGCGCACCGTCGGGCAACGCTTCTTTCCCGATTTGTGGGCGGTGAGAAGCAAGTTTTTCGCTGGGTAAGGGCTGCTATCCAGGCCGTCTCATTTTCCCCAAGTTGCGGGTCTCGAGCCTTCGAGACTCAAGCCGCGAGCGTGCGCTCAAAAACCAATCGAATGAAGGTGAAGACGTCCGCCGCGCTGGCTGCGGACTCTCGCCTATAGGGGAAACCGCGTTTAGCTTCAGCACATGAAGCCAGCGCCGATCTACCTCGATCACGCCGCCACGACGCCGGTTCGCACCGAGGTTTTCGAAGCGATGCAGCCCTTTTTTGGCGCCCGCTTTGGCAACCCGTCGAGCACTCACCGGTGGGGCCGCGAAGCTCGAGCGGCACTGGACGAGGCGCGCGAGCGTGTCGCCACTTGCCTCGGTGCCCGCGCTGACGAGATCTGCTTCACATCTGGAGGTACAGAGGGTGACAACCTCGCGATACTGGGCGTCTGGCGCAACGAGAGAGCCAGCGGCCGAAATGCGGTTATCACCACGCCGATCGAGCACAAAGCCATCCTCGGTGCGGTCCACCATGCCGCCGCCGAGGGCGCGGATGAGCGCTTGCTGGCCGTCGACTCGAATGCCGTTGTGATCCGGGAATCGTTCGACGAATGCCTGGGCGACGACGTTGCGATCTGCTCGATCATGTGGGTGAATAACGAGGTCGGCACGATTCAGTCAGTGCCCCAGCTTGCAGAACAGGCGAAGGCCAGGGGCGCGGTGGTGCATACCGATGCAGTGCAGGCATTCGGGAAGGTTCCGGTCGACGCGGCGTCTCAGCCCTTTGACCTGCTGTCGATCTCGGGACACAAGATCGGTGCGCCCAAGGGGATCGGAGCACTCTTCATTCGGCGTGGCACAAAGCTTCAGCCTTTGATGCATGGTGGAGCGCAGGATCGCGGTCGCCGTCCCGGTACCGAGAACGTGCCTTATGCAGTCGGTCTCGCCACCGCGGCGGAGCTCGCAGTAGCCGAGCGGGAAACGGAATGTGGTCGTGTCGGTGCGATGCGCGACCGGCTCGAGTCGGCAATTATGGCGGCCGTGCCGGATGCCGTGATTCATGCCCGCGGCGCCGCAAGGGCGCCGCACGTGACGAACATCTCGGTCCCGGGCACGGACAACGAGTCGCTGCTGATGGCGCTCGATCTCCGGGGAATTGCGGCCTCGGGGGGCTCAGCGTGCCAGAGCGGGAGCGTTGGCGCTTCACATGTGCTGCTTGCCATGGGAGTCCGCCCCGACCTCGCCTCCGCCGCAATCCGGATGAGCCTCGGCTCGCTTACCACCGACGAGTGTATCGATCGTGTGGCGGAAGTGTTCCCCGCTCTCGTTCAGAAGGCTCGACAGCTCGCGACGGCCGGGTAGGATGGAGGAACGAGTTCTCGTCGCAATGTCGGGAGGTGTGGACTCCGCGGTCGCTGCCGCGCTTCTCGTCAGACAGGGTTACGATGTCGTTGGCGCTACGATGAAGTTGTTCTGCCATGGCGATGACGTTCCCGACAGGCCGTGCTGCTCGCTCGATTCGGTGAACGACGCGCGGCGCGTGTGCGAGCAGCTCGGTGTGCCCCACTATGTCATCAACCTCGAGACGCGATTCGGCCACGACGTGATCGATGATTTCCTGAGCGAGTACGCGCGCGGTCGAACGCCGATTCCCTGCGTGCGCTGCAACACGTTCACGAAATTCCGAGACCTCGTCCGGAAGGCTGATGCGATAGATGCAAAGTGGGTCGCAACCGGTCACTATGCCCGGATGATCAACGGCGCCCTGTACCGCGGGCGCGATGACAACAAGGATCAGACCTACTTTCTCTGGGGCATCGACCGGGACGTACAGTCGCGCATGCTTCTCCCTGTTGGCGAATCCACCAAGGCGGAGACGCGCGGGCTCGCGAAAACGCTCGGATTGTCAATCGTGGCCGAGAAGCCTGAGAGTCAGGAGATCTGTTTCGT
Organism: Gemmatimonadaceae bacterium; assembly: GCA_036262655.1. GTDB lineage: Bacteria > Gemmatimonadota > Gemmatimonadetes > Gemmatimonadales > Gemmatimonadaceae > UBA4720. Next base: position 2,792 of record DATAIM010000393.1, read on the forward strand.
CCCGGACGGTGACTACATGAAGATTCTGCGTGGGCGGTTGTCGAAGGACTCGCCCGCACTGTCGCCGGGTCCCATCGTAACGGCGGATGGCAGACAGGTTGGAGAGCACGAGGGCTTTGCTGCATACACGATCGGGCAGCGTCGCGGTCTGCCGGGTGGCTTCCGCACTCCGATGTACGTGATTGCGATCAGGCCCCAGGAGCGCGCAGTCGTCATCGGAGGGCGTTCTGATCTGCTGGGCCGCGGTATCATTGCCCGCGGTGTCAACTGGCTTACCGATCAGCCAGTTGTCGGGGCCGCAGTCAGCGTACGCGTGCGCCATCGCGCTCCACTCGCAAAGGGCGAGCTGATCCGGAGCGAGGGCGGCGAGATCGAGATCGCCCTCGACGAGCCCGTCGCCGCGATAACGCCGGGGCAGTCCCTCGTGCTTTACGACGGCGACCGCGTGCTGGGGGGAGGATTCATAGAAGCGGCGGCAGAGCCCGGCCGGACAAAGCTGCCGATCCTCGCTGCCTAGATCGGCCGGTCAGCGAGCGCCGGTAAACGGTGGAGTTGGTGCTGACGTCATGAAGTCAGCATGGCCCCATCCCATTCCATAGTCGATGACATTGCGCCCCGCGCGGAGATGAGCGGGATGGACCGCGCACGAGCTCTTCGCGCCATGGCGGGCCTTGCGGGCGGTGGCGACAATGACGCGTTCACGCAGCTCGTGACAGCGCTCCATCCACAGGTCTACAGGTGGGCTCTCACCTTTGCGCGGGACAGCGACGATGCGGACGAGATAAGCCAGCAGACTTTTGTGCTCGTTCACAGAAAGCTGAAGCAGTACCGCAGTGATTCAGCGTTCGAGGGATGGGTGTACAGCATCACGCGCCGAGTGGCGCTCCAGCGCAAGCGGACTCAGAAACGCCGGGAGTGGTTATCCGAGTCGGTGCTGCCGGGGCTCGAGCGAGTCTACAACACAGATCCGGGCGGCCGCGTCGATCGCGAGCGTGTAGCGAAATACATCCGCGCCTTCTTTGTCGAGCTGCCTCCGCGCCAGCGGGAAGTGTTCGACCTCGTCGACCTTCAGGGACATGATCCGTCGGAGGTGGCGGCGATCATCGGCCTGAAGCCCGCAACGGTGCGCGCTAACCTGTTCAAGGCACGCGCAACGATCCGCGGCCACATCATCGCGGCCCATCCTTCATGGGGAGATATCACCCGATGACAACTTGCGCAGAATGTCTTTCTGCCCTGTCCACCGCTCGGGTGGCGGACATCCATCCCCAATCCGCAATCGCGCTTCATTGCTACAGCTGTCCCGAGTGTAATCGCACTGCTGAAGAAATCAGGTACGCCGAATACCGACTGGCTGCCGGGCTCAGTGAGGCGTCGTCTTCCAGAACCGCATCAGAGGTTGGCGGGATGGCTCTCTTCGAATCAGAGCGTCTGCGGCGAAGGCGGATTGCACGGTTTATTCGTGGCGGACTTGCGGTCGGCGCCGCCGGGGTCTTTGCCGCCTTGATAGCCCTGCGTGTCGAGACCCCACCGACAGCCGGAGGCGAGCTTCTGACCGAGACAATCCCCTTACGATGCATCAGTGCCCGACATGCAACTGAGCTTGTGACGCCGTATCTGCGATCCGACGGCACCGCGGTCTACAGATCCGACGACCTGCGTACCATAACAATCCGCGGAAGGCCCGCGGAGCTTGCCGGTGCAAAGAGTGTGATCGACTGGATCGACAGGACGGGAGCGTGCAAAACTCGCGCAACAACTCCACCGGCTAGTTCGGGTGGTACACCAGATAAGGATTGAGCGGCGTCCCCTTCCACCACTCCTTGATGTTGTCGTTGCGGGTGATCTGAAAGTGCAGATGCGGCGCGGTTGGATTCGCGTTCCCGGTAGTACCGACGAAGCCGATGAGCTCTCCGCGCTTCACTGCCATCCCTTCCTTTAATCCGGGACGGTAGCTCTCGAGATGTCCGTACATCATCACGAATCTCGAGGTGGGATCCGAGATGTAGATGGTGAGTCCCCCCGCCCGGCTGTTATGCAGCTTGACGACAGTTCCTGAAGTGGCAGCAACGACAGGACTGTTGCGCGGAGCCATGATGTCGAGGGCGTTGTGCCGGCGGGTGCCTCCACGCATGTCGTCGAAGCTGTCAACGAGCCTGGCGGCATCCACGCCACCAACCGGAACGACAATCCGTTGAGCTCTAAGCGCTTCTATGTCTGCCGGGACAACTGTCGGTGCAGACGAGCCAGCCGCTGACGGAGGAGCGCCTGGACCAGGCGCCAACGGAATCGCCGTGGGATCTGGCGCGATCAGGCTGTCGGTCCCCGGAATCGCGACCGAGTCGGTGCGTGGCGGAACCGTGGCTGAGTCAATGGAAGGTTTCGCGAGGGCAGGCGCAGTGTCACCGCTTCGCCCAATGGTGATGACCGGTCCATTCTCGGACTTAGTCGAGTAAATCAGTCCAATGAAAAGCGCGCCCACGAACGTCGCGACCCAGGCGCGGGCCCGGTCGTTAATACTTCATTCCTCCGGCCGCGGCGAACTCCTTCATCAGACGTTCCTGCTCCTCCGAAAGTTTTTCCGGCGCTTCCACCTTGACCTCGACAATGAGGTCTCCCACTTCGGCGCCTTTCCGAATTCCCTGCCCCCGGACACGAAACCGCTTACCGCTCGGCGTTCCGGCTGGAATTCTTATCATCACTTTCTTTCCTTCGAGCGTCGTCACGCTGACCTTCGACCCCAGGGTCGCCTGTGCGATGTTGAGCGGCAGCGCCGCGATTACATCGAGCCCCTCGCGTTTGTAGAAGTTGTCCTGCAAGACCGTAAACGTGATGAGCAGATCGCCCGGCGGGCCATTTGACGAGCCTTTCCCGCCCTGGCCCTTGAGACGGATCTTCGAGCCTGTATCAACGCCGGGAGGCACGGTGATCACCACTTTTTTGCGACGCCTGACTTCGCCAGTTGCATTGCACGTCGGACAAGGCTGTGACGGCACCTGTCCTCTTCCAAGGCAAACCGGACATGGGCGATTCACCGCAAATCCACCCTGACCGAACGACACGACTCCGCGTCCTGAGCATTCAGGGCATGTCTTGAGTGAGGCACCCGGCGCAGCGCCGGACCCACGGCATGTTCCGCATTCCTCGGTTACCTCCAGGTCGACATTCACCTTGCCGCCACGCGCAGCAGTGCGGAACGGGATGTCGAGACTGGTCTCTATGTTCTGTCCCCTCTGCGGTCCTGAGGGCCGAGCCTGCTCGCGCGAATTGCTGAAGATGGATCCGAAGAGGTCACCGAGCCCGCCGAGGCCACCGATATCGAAATCCTGGAAATTGATGTTGGGATTTCCGCCCGCACCCGGCCGGGACGAGCTGCGCCGCGTGGATGCACCACCACCGAATCCGCCAAAACCGTCGAACGCCCCAAGACGCCGCATCTCATCGTACTGCTTCCGCTTTGCCGCGTCGCTCAGTACGGTGTTCGCCTCCGAAATCTCCTTGAATTTTTCCGCCGCCTTCGCATCGCTCGCGTTTGCATCTGGATGGTATTTCTTGGCGAGCTTGCGGTACGCTTTTTTTATCTC
>DATAIM010000394.1:0-10008 GCA_036262655.1 Gemmatimonadaceae bacterium
CACACGATAAGCATCCCTCTCCAGTCGCCTGACTTCCAGTACCAGGCGGTTGCGGTCACGACTGCGAGCACGGCTGCCGCAGGTAAGGAGTGGGAGATCATTCCGGGTACATCACTGTGCACTCGAGCAATGCACGCCGCGGCGTCAGTCCAGTCGGGAAGCTGGCTGGCGACGATAAGGAGCCACAGCGGCACGGATCTCCTCAGTCCATGCGCGCCGATCGCAACACCCACGTGGCCCGCGTACACTACCGCCGCGCCCTGCGGTCGAGAATCAGTGTAACGATGAGTATTCCGAGCGTCGCCAGTATGAGGCGGATCGCACCGATGCTTGGCAAAAGTTCCGCGTCAGGGCTTAAGCGAGTGGCGAAGTTGTCTTAACTTAGCCCGGCCCATGAATTACGTCACGCATCTCGAGTGCGCCGCGTGCGCTGAACGGCATCACGCCGGAAAACTGCACAACCTCTGCGAGCGCTGCGGCAAGCCGCTGCTCGTGCGCTACGATCTCGACAGAGTCCGACGCGCGCTGCCGCGCAGCGACCTCCGGGTACGCCGGAGTGACATGTGGCGCTACCGCGAGCTGATGCCCGTCTCCGACGATGCAAACATCGTCTCACTTGGCGAGGGGTCGACGCCGACGCTCCACGCCCGCCGCCTTGGAGAGGCACTCGGCATGAGTGAGCTCTACATAAAAGACGAATCGCTGAATCCAACGCAGAGCTTCAAGGCTCGCGGAATGTCCGCCGCGGTATCGATGGCCCGCGAGCTTGGGATTCGGAAACTGGCCGCTCCATCAGCCGGGAATGCTGGCGGTGCACTCGCTGCGTATGCAGCACGCGCCGGAATCGAGGCGCACATCTTCATGCCGCGCGACACTCCACGGGCGAACGTCGTAGAGTGCGAGCAGCTCGGCGCTCACGTGACGCTTGTTGACGGCCTCATCACCGACTGCGGAGCCGAAGTCGGCAGAAGAAAAGAATCCGAAGGGTGGTTCGACGTGTCGACCCTGAAGGAGCCGTATCGTGTCGAGGGCAAGAAGACACTCGGATATGAGCTGGCCGAGTTCTTCGACTGGACGCTCCCCGACGTGATCGTGTACCCGACGGGCGGAGGCACCGGCCTGATCGGAATGTGGAAAGCCTTCGACGAGATGGAGGAGTTGGGCTGGATCGGAGGTGAGCGTCCAAAAATGGTCACGGTTCAGGCGGAGGGCTGCGCGCCGATCGTGCGCGCATGGCAAAGCGGGGCCGAATCCGCCGAAATGTTCCCTGACGCCGCGACCGTTGCATCGGGACTCCGCGTTCCGAAGGCGATTGGAGATTTTCTCATTCTCGAAGCGCTCAGGGAGTCAGGAGGACGGGCGGTCGCCGTCAGCGATGAGGAATTGGTTGCCGGTGTGAGGGAGATCGGCGCGAAGGAAGGACTGTTCGTCGCTCCGGAGGGCGGCGCGTGTCTCCCTGCGTTGCGGCGGCTGATCTCCGAAGGAATCGTTCAGCCTGACGAACGTGTGGTGCTATTCAATACCGGAGCAGGCATCAAGTATCTCGAAGCTTTCGGCTGATTCCTCGCTCTCGCAAACGCTCCACGACCCCCGTGGAAGCATGACGTTGGTCGAAGAATTGCGATGCACGCACGCTTCGGGGAGCCATCACGTGAAGAAACCAGACTCAATTCGTCGTGTGGTCGTGATTGGCGCGTCAGCTGGCGGAGTGGAAGCGGTTAGCTCGCTTGCCGCCCGGTTTCCGCCCGATCTCGATGCAGCGGTTTTTGTCGTGCTGCACATACCGCACAACGCTACGAGCTACATGCCCCAGATTCTTTCGCGGGCTGGTCGATTGCGCGCAATTCATCCCACTGGTTCGATGCCTATGGAGCGCGGCGTCATTTACGTCGCCCCGCCCGACAAGCATCTCCTCGTCGAGGGCGACCACGTTACGATCGTCAGTGGGCCGCGTGAGAACGGCCACCGTCCCGCGGTGGATCCCCTGTTTCGCAGCGCGGCAGATTCATGGAGGAATCGCGTCATCGGTGTGGTCCTCAGCGGTAATCTGGATGACGGAACAGCGGGCCTTGCCGCAATCAAGGCCTGCGGGGGAATCGCACTCGTCCAGTCGCCTGAGGAGACTCTGTTCCCCGGGATGCCGATGAGCGCAATCGAAAACGTCGCAGTGGACCATGTTCTGCCGCTCGCCGAGATAGTACCAACGATCGTTCGTCTGATCGACGGTGGCGAACCCTCAGAGGAGCCTTCGATGAAGGACCAGGATATGGAGTTGGAGGTCCGTAACGCGCAGCTCGACAGCAGTCTTGCGGACACTGACGCGCACGTCGGAAGCCCAAGTGGCTTCAGCTGTCCCGAATGCAGCGGAGTACTATGGGAAGTGGAGGATGGAAAGCTGGTCAGATACCGGTGCCGGGTCGGTCACGCGTACTCGGCGGAGAGCCTTCTTTCGGCGTCGAGCAGCGCGGTGGAAGCCGCGCTCTGGGCGTCACTCCGCTCGCTCGAGGAGAACGCGGCGTTTGCCCGACGGCTCTCCAGGCGCGCGACGGTCATGGAACAGCACGAGGTCTCGGAGCGCTTCGTGGCGCAGGCGGACCGCGCGAGTGCGCACGCGGTCACGATCCGCAACGTATTATTATCGGGACCGGTGGCCGCGCAGCCCCGCCCCGAAAGACTGATCGCGCCCGAATGACCCACGATTGACCGCACCAGGCCCGGATGACGACTCCTGAGTCGCTCGAATTCGACAGCCTTCTCGATTACCTGAAGAGCACGAGGAGCTTCGACTTTACCGCCTACAAGAAACCGACGCTCATGCGGCGGATTCGCCGCCGGATGAGCGTAGTAGGCCTGGAGACGTTCGGCGATTATCGGCTGTATCTCGAGAACCAGCCCGAGGAGTTCGCCCAGCTCTTCAACACGGTGCTCATCAACGTCACCACCTTTTTCCGGGATACGAGTCCGTGGGAATTTCTCCGCGATGTCGCGCTCCCCAGGCTCCTCGAGCAGAAGGGCCGATTTGACCCGATTCGGGTGTGGAGCGCGGGATGCGCCACCGGTGAGGAGGCTTTCACCCTTGCGATGATCCTCGTCAACCTCCTGGGCCTGGAGGCGTTCCGCAATCGCGTAAAGATCTACGCAACGGACATCGACGAGGACGCGCTCGTGCTCGCCCGGATGGCGACGTTCACCGAGCGGGATGTAGATCAGATCCCTGCCGAAACCCTCGATCAGTACTTCGAGCGCCTGAATGGAAAGTTCGTCTTCAAGAAGGAGCTGCGGCGCAACATCATTTTCGGGCGCCATAACCTTCTTAAGGATGCCCCGATTTCGCGTGTGGATATCCTTGTCTGCAGGAACACGCTCATGTATTTCAACGCTCCCGCTCAGGCACGGATCCTGGCGCGGCTGCATTTCGCGCTCAACGAAGGTGGTTATCTTCTGCTGGGACGAGCGGAGACACTTCTCGCCCACAGCGCGACCTTCAAGCCGGTCGACTTGAAGCTGCGGGTTTTCTCCAAAATCGGCAGTCAGCGCGCCGTGCCGCCGCTGTTCCTGACCGACATCGAACGGAACGACTCCGGTCCGGCTTCGGTGGTCCACGACGATATCAGGGACGCCGCATTCAACGGGACGGGTCTGGCTCAGCTGGTAATCGACCGCGCGGGGGAGCTTGTGCTCGCCAATGATAGCGCAAAGACGATGTTCGGAATCACGCAGCGGGACATCAGCCGCCCTTTCCATGAGCTGGAGGTGTCGTACCGCCCGCTCGAGCTGCGATCACTCATCGAGAAGGCGTACGCAGAGCGACAGACGGTGAGAGTCGGGGGCATTCAGCTGAAGCAGGCCGGCGAGGATCTGTGGCTGAACGTGCAGGTGGTGCCGCTTCTGCGCCGGTCCGGAGATATCGGCGGCGTCAGCATCATCTTTATCGACGTCACTGCCACACAGCGGCTGCAGTACGCGCTCGAGCACGCCAAGGTGGAGATCGGGACTGCTTACGAGCAGCTCCAGTCGACGAACGAGGAGATGGAAACCACGAACGAGGAGCTCCAGTCTACAGTCGAAGAGCTGGAGACGACGAATGAAGAGCTGCAGGCGACGAACGAGGAGCTCGAGACGATGAACGAAGAGCTTCAGTCGACGAATGACGAGCTCCAGGCAATCAACGACGTAGCCCGGGTGTCCAACGCCGAGCTCGACGTGGCGAACCATTTTCTCGAATCGATTTTCTCCGGACTGGGCCATCGTGTCATCGTGCTGGACCGGCATCTGAACGTCATTCTGTGGAACAGGGGTGCAGATGACCTCTGGGGAGTGCGGGCGGAGGAGGCGACTCACCGGCCCATCTCCGAGCTGGACATCGGCCTTCCGATAGATCAGCTGCAGTCCGCGATCAATGACATTCTCGAGGGCAGGGAGAGGCGGATCGAGCTCACCGTAAAAGCGACAAACCGCCGCGGGAAACCAGTGGACTGCGATGTTTCACTGGCGCCGCTCGTGTCTCGCGACGGGGCCTCGATAGCCGGCGTTATCCTGCTGACCGAGGCGCGCCAGTTCGCGAAGGACGGCGCAACCTCGACGCTTCGTCGCGCCTAGCTGCAAAACGTCCGGCGCGTACCACCAGCGTCAGCAGCCGCGCCTGGCCTGGTAAGTGAGCTCCTCCTGCCGCTCCCCCAGCAGCATCCGGTTCACCCACTCCACACCCTGGGCGACAGAATGGTCCATGTTTCCGACCTCGTACCGCCACGCGCCGAACCGGCCACGCGAGTAGATGTTTCGTGACTCGAGCCACGGATGAACTTCAGCCAGCGCCCTGTCACGCTCGAGTCCGGGAATAGGATAGGTATACTCCCGCTCGATCAGGTGCGTATCGACGATGTCCTTTCGATTCTTCTGATCGATCATTTTCGTGTTGACCAGGCCGCGAATCGTCTCCTCGACAATGCACTCACGATCTTCCGGCTTGAACTCGCTGCATGAGATCTCCGCTACAATGGAGTATTGCTTCGACGCGTCCGGAACAACTTCGGGCGAGTAATTCGACAGGTACGTCAGGCGGTAAAACGGACAGTTGTCCTCCGGGAAATACATCCAGCATTTGGTAGAGGGCACCGGCTGCTGGATTCCAACACCGACGATGAGCGAGCCGGAGTGACGCAGGTCGCTCGCTCTCTCACGCACTGATTGCGGAACTTCGCCGTTCATCGAGTTGACGAGCAGGTCCATCGGTATAGTCGAGAGGACCGCGTCGTACCGCTCGCGAGTGCCGTCGGCGAGCACGACCTCGCTGGCAGACAGATCGACAGAAGCGAGCGGGCAGTTCAGCCGCAGGTTCTCCTGCACGTACGGCTGAAGCCGCTCGAACAGTCCGCCGGTTCCGCCGTAGCGCGGATACTTGAACGTCGCGTTCGGGCCCCACCCGATGTCCTCGCGATCCAGTATCACATTGCCAAGTACTCGCTCGATGTCGACGACGGACACACGCTGCCCGATCCACTCCTTGTTCATCATCGACGGCGGATGTGCCCAGACCTTGAAGTTGTAGGGCATCATGAAGTATTTGGCGATTCCGCTCCCGAACACACCGTGGATGAACTGCTCGAAGTTCTCGAAGCGGCTCATGTCGAGCGGCTTCTTCTGTGCCTCGATCAGTCCCATCACGCACTCGAGGATCACCTGCTTCGGGAGATGCTTGATGTTGTTCTGAAATGGATACGGCAGCCATCGGTTGAACATCCAGACCCACGCTTCCCGCTGAAGCTCCTGATAGTCAGCGCCGAGCAGCTTGTCGAACAGCCGGTCGAAGTACTCGTAGTGGGAGAAGAGGACGTGTCCGCCGATATCGTACGTGAAGCCGTTGCGGCTTCGCTCGGACGATGCGAGACCTCCTACTTTATCGCGCGCCTCGTAGATCACGAAGTTGTGATAGCCGAGCTCGCGCAGCCGATATCCCGCAGCGAGACCGGTAGGGCCGGCCCCGATTATCACGATTCTCTTGTCCTGGTTGATTCCACTTGTCATGGACATGCCGCAATCGGGTGAAGTGATGGAAGAGATGCCTCGGCGAAATAGCGCCCGATTGCATCTTCGAGTGTCGGAAGGAGAACACCGCGCTCGGTGCCCAGGGCGGAATAGTACGGCTGGCGCGCAATCCGTCCCAGATCGGAGAAGGCAGCTTCACGCACCAGATCGGGAGAAAGATTTGCCCGCTCGGCGGCGACGCGCGCGAGGTCGCTCCAGGTGATCTCGCCGGCGTTGGCGAGATGCCACACACCAGTCGCTCCGTCGACGAGGAGATCGAGCGCTGCGTTCACAAGATCGGGCACGTATGTCGGGGAAACTGTTACGTCGCGTGCCGCGGTGAACGGAATGCCTTTCGCGAGAGTGGAGATCGCAACCGAGACGAAATTGCAGGCATCCCAGGGCCCGAAGAAGGCGCTCGTTCGAATAACGAGTGAATCAGGGTGCCGGTGAAGTGCACGAATCTCCGCAGCTGCCTTGCTCGCGCCGTAGGTGTTGAGCGGTGAAACGCGGTCGCTTTCGACGTACGGGGTTGTCTTTGCTCCGTCGAACACCAGATCGCTCGAGAAGGTCAGAAGCGGTATCCCGGCGAGAGCGCACCCGCCGGCGAGCACTCCGACCACAACGGTGTTTCCGCGGTAGCACGAAGCGCGATCGGTCTCCGCATCGTCGACACGCACGTAACCGGCGGCGTTTATCACCGCCCACGGGCGGAGCGTCTCGATCGCCTTCGTGACCCTGTCAGTGGCACACACATCCAGCTCGGCGCGGCTCAGGGCCACTGCGTGAATGCCCCGTGAATTACAGATGCGCTCGAACGCGGATCCAAGGGTTCCGCTCGCACCGGTAATCAGAACGGGACGCGCCTTTCGCAAAGACGCCGTGATCTCCATCCGTGCCGTCCTGACTCTCCCGCCGCTTCCGACGAATACCGAGGCCTCGGGCATGATCCGTTCGCGTCGTCTCCACCAGCCGGGCTGATCCGCTACTGGATGATCCGCATCGCCAGTGGACACGATTTTCCTGATCAGTGATGCAATGCCTGTCTCGCGTGGTCGCGGCGCGCGCACATCGAACGCCCCGGACTCGTACGTGAGGGGAGGCGCGGTGACGAGACTGTCCCAGCCGAAAGAACCGAAGAGCGCCCATGCGGTGACAGCACGCACGTCACACCCGGATCGCCTTGCAGCGATCGCTCCATCCCAGGCTTCCTTGAGCCACCGCATCTGATGCTCTCTCGAGCACCCCAGGTGAACCTCAGTGAGGGCGAGGGGAATGCCGTATCTCGCCCATGCCTCGCCGAGGATCGCCGCGTGTCCGGAGATTTCCTCCTCAACCACTCTTACGGCCTCGGCGTCGATGTACCGGTCACGTCCGTTACCGCCGAGGCGCGAAGCATCGTACAGCCCGGTCCGCTCGTCGAGAAAGCGCTCGCTCGTTACGTAATAATTCAGCCCGATGATGTCTGGGGGACAGGGTCGCGCGACCAGGGCCTCGAGCATTGCAGACGCAGCCCCATCTACTGCGAGATGCTTCCACATCGGGTGAGTGGCATCGACCCGACCGCAGAGCAGGTCGAACGTCAGCCATCGGCGCTCGTTCTCGAACCGCGCCTGATATTCGAGAGAGGGGGTGCTGTAGATGCGACCGATGTCCTCCGTCTGCACGAGCTGCATCCCGGGGATGACACTCCGCATCGCTGCGCACGACTCGCGGATCGCCAGGCACTGGTTCAGCAAAGCGGTTGCAAACGCCGAAGGAGAGCGCTTATGCGGGTACCAGTGACCATAAAGCGCTGAAAAACGAGCCGTCGTAAGCGGCTCGTTTACCGGCGTGGCATAGCGGATGTGCGGGTATCGCTTCGCCACTTCGAGCGCATACCGCGCGAGGCCCATCGGGAAATCAGGATCCAGCAGCGAGGTTGACTCTGGCCCACTGCCGTGATGAACCAGTCCGACGATCGGATCGATACCATGCCTGCTCATCCTGTTCATCCGGTCGTCAGCCCACGCCCAGTCCCTTTTCTTCCCTGAGCCAGGCGATATCCTCTCCCAGAGGAGTGGATAGCGAACCGTTTTCAGCCCGAGTCCGGCGATCAGCTCGATGTCACTGGCGCGCGAGGCGTGGCCGCTCAGCTCGAGCTGATCGAAATACTGGTCGCCAACGCGGTTGATGGTGCACTCGACTCCGCCCCATAGTGCTGGCGCGTCGAGCCTGTTCTCCCCGCCACCGGACATGCTCAGGCGCCCGGAATCTCGGCCTCGGCGACACCGGCGACAGGTTGGGCCGCGGCGATCCGGTTGAAAAGCTCCGGCTGGTCGACCGCGTTCGAGATGATATTCCGCATCTGCGAGACGATACTCTCCCACGACGACGCCTCGGCCATCCGGATGCCTTCCCTGAGCAGTGATTCGTCCGGTTCACGCGTGGCGTTCATCACGGCGCGAACGAACTCGTCAATGTCTCGCGAGATTGTCACGACTGGCGTGAAGTTCCGCACCACATCCGCGACGGCAGTGGAGACGATAGGCTTTCCAGCCGCCATGTATTCGAGTGTCTTGGTGGGATTGATGTACTCCGTCGCTTCGTTCAGCGCGAACGGCATCATGCACACGTCGAATGTCTTCACGTAACGCGGAAGCTCGTCGTACGACTTCTGCCCCAGCCAGTGAATGTTCGGCGCCTGAGGCAGCTCGTCGGGATTCACTTTAACCGTTGGGCCAACCATCAGGACAGTCACTTCGGGATGACGCTCCGCGAGCGCGCGGATGAGATCGTAGTCGAGGCGCTCGTCGATCACGCCGAAGTACCCTGCGACGGGAGACGGGAATACAGCGTCAGCGGGAATGACCGTCGCCCGATCACGTGCAGATCCGAAGTGCGCTACATCCACGCCGCACCCGAAAAAGTGCACATTCCTGTGAAGCGCCGATTTGGCCTTGAACAGCCGATATCCTCCGGTGAACACAACGTCCGCGTTGGCGATCAGGAGCCGCTCACGGCGTACGAGGTCGGGAGGCGCATGTCGAAACTGCGCCAGCTCATCCATGCAGTCATAGACGACGCCGCTCTCGTTGATTGCGCCAAGCATCGCAGGCGCGGGCATCGGTGTATAGAACCATTGGACGGCGTCCTTGAAGAGACCGTCGAGGCTGCCGGCCGAGCTGATCTCGCCGAGGACAAGGTCGCGCACGGCTGCTATGGAAGCGTCATAGTCGCCTCGTAGAACTCCCGTCAGTCGCGGAACGGCTCGGATGACGTTCGTCGAGGGCATGGTGAGCTCGAGCCGGTTTGTCGATACGTCGTCCAGATGGACGGGCTCCTCGACGAAGAGGACCGGCGCTGTGCGCGCAAGTCGCGAAAGCAGCTGCTGCGGTCTCTGCCACACGAAGTCCCATCTGAGGTGGCTATGGACGACAAGAGGATGGTCGCGAGTGGAAAGCTCGCGCCGGTCGATCTCGGATTTTGAAGGCATCTGGAAGGACGGTGAGGGTGGGGCTTTTCTTCCGGGGTTCCTCATTTAGCAATGACCGTGCCTCGCGCCGTTATATAAGGGCTCCCATAGAGATTCCCTGTAATTTCAGCAAATCACTGTCGGTGTCACGCGTGGCATATAACCAAATGGCGTGAATGTTGCCTTTTTGGTCGGCAACGGGGACATGCTCCGTGCGAGTGCTCAGCGTTATCGGTTGCGCCCGAAAGGGCGGGAGGACGTATGGCGAACGACCGGAATAAGAAAGACGAAGGAGGCACATCAGGCTCACAGGGCGGCTCTTCAGGATCGAAGGGCGGCCTGTCCGGCTCGCAAGGTGGCGCCGGTGGGTCGGGCGGCATGAGTGGGTCAGGCGGCTCCAGTGGCTCAGGTGGAATGGGCGGCTCGGGCGGAAGTGGCTCAGGCGGAATGGGTGGGTCGAGTGGAAGTGGCGCAGGCGGAATGGGTGGGTCGAGTGAAAACCGCTCAGGCGGAATGGGTGGCTCAGGTGG
>DATAIM010000395.1:0-7602 GCA_036262655.1 Gemmatimonadaceae bacterium
GTCGCCATCGGGCTTCGCGCTGGTTCGCTTTTTGACTGAAACGAAACCGTGAGCCACCCACAGATCTGGCCCGATCTTCTATACATCGTCCGACACGGCGAATCGGCCGGTAACGTCGCGCGTGAGGCAGCCAACGCTGCGGGCGACCGCACAATCAATCTCACCGTGCGCGATGTCGACGTCCCGCTCTCACCTCTGGGCGTCGAACAGGCCGAAGCACTGGGCCGCTGGTTCGCGACACTTCCGGCCGAGCGCACACCGAACGTAATCCTCACATCCCCATACCTGCGGGCGCGCGACACCGCGTCGATCGTTGCGGAATCAGCAGGACTGCCGAAAGACCGCTTCACCGTGGTCGTGGACGAGCGGCTTCGCGAAAAGGAGTTCGGAGTCCTGGACCGTCTCACGAAAGTGGGAATCGAAGCCTATCACCCCGATCAGGCGGAATTCCGCCGCCTCCTTGGCAAATTCTACCATCGTCCTCCAGGCGGAGAGAGCTGGTGCGACGTCATCCTTCGCCTCCGAAGCGCGATCGAGATGATCTCACGCGAATACTGCGGGGAGCGCGTGCTGCTGGTTGGTCATTCCGTCGTTGTGCTCTGCATGCGGTACCTGATCGAGCACATGACGGAGGAGCAGATCCTGAAGATCGACCGTGAAAACGAAGTCGCGAATTGCTCCGTCACCCTCTATCGCTATGACGCATCAGCCGGTCCCCGAGGGAAGCTCCAGCTCGAGCTCTTCAACTTCGTCGCCCCACTCGAGGAGGCAGGCGCACCGGTGACATCGGAGCCCGATGCCAGAGTCGCCGCGAAGTAACTCGCGAAGTAACTCGCGAAGTAACTCGCGACGTAACCCGGGGACACTCGTCACTCGCGATATGCTCCGCGAGTGGCCGCTGCCTCGCCCGGACGCCGACGATGACAAGGAAGATCGAGGCCGAGTACTCGTGGTCGGAGGAGAAGTCTCGATCCCCGGGGCTGTCGTCCTTGCAGGCATCGCTGCGCTTCGCGCCGGGGCCGGAAAGCTGCAGATCGCAACCTGCCGGTCGATTGCTGCAGCGATCGGCGTTGCCGTGCCGGAAGCCCTCGCACTCGGTCTCGACGAAACAGCGGACGGCACGATCGCTGAGTCAGCAGCGGCGAGTCTCCAACGTCTCACCGCGAACGCTGACGCTGTCCTCATTGGACCCGGGATGAAGGTTCACGACGACAACACACGGTTCGTCATGCGTCTGCTGCCCGAATGTGTCGGCCTCGCAGTCGTTCTGGATGCGGGAGCTCTAAGGGCTCTTGCATCGCATCGCGACGCGCTCGAGCCGTTTGGGGGAAACGCAGTCATCACGCCCCACGCCGGTGAAATGGCCAGAATCATCGGCGCCGAAAAGCAGGAGATCGAGACAACGCCCGCACAGGTCTGCATTGAAACTGCGCGAGGCGTCGGTGCCGTTGTTGCGCTAAAGGGTCCGACGACTTTCATCGCAACACCAGCCGGGGACCTGTTTCGGTACGATGGAGGCGACGTCGGCCTCGGCACCTCCGGCTCGGGCGATACGCTCGCGGGGATGATCGCGGGATTGATCGCCCGCGGATCAGATCCGTTGACCGCTACGCTATGGGGAGTCTTTCTTCACGGAGCTGCCGGTAACGTCCTCGCAAAACGAATGGGACGCGTCGGGTATCTCGCGAGAGAGCTGCTCGACGAGATACCCGCGCTGATGAACGACGCCTAGCGAGTTGCTGCGGCGCTGACCGGCGACCGCGGAAGTGTTCCAGGCATGTCGGCGACGACATAAGCGAGAACCGACAACATTGCGACGTTCTCCGCCATTTCCCGCGGATCGAGCTTGTCCATCGTGTCGCCACTGCTGTGGTGATACCAGAAGTATTTCGCCCCGTCTACGTCCGGCGACATCGCGGGTACACCGAGAGCATTGAGCGGGCCTGTGTCCGCATCTGCTCCGCCGGTGGTCACCTTCGTCGCGCCGAAGGAGGAGAATAGCGACGCAATGTCAGTCGCCATTGCGATTCCCCCTTCGCCCGCCGTTATCCCCGCGCCTAAAACCTTGAACACGCCGTTATCCGATTCCATCGCCAGCACATGCTTGTCGATCTCGGCACGGTGCGCATCCCGGTAACTTGCTGCCCCACGACTGCCATTCTCCTCGTTCGTCCACAGCACGACGCGCACGGTGCGCTTCGGGCGCAGCCCCAGCCGCTTCATCAGCTTGACCGCTTCCCACGCAGCCACACATCCGCCACCATCGTCCATCGCTCCCTGTCCGACATCCCACGAATCGATGTGTCCGCCGAGAACGACTATCTCGTCCGGTTTTTCCGATCCGGTAATTTCGGCAACGACGTTCCGTGACGGCGCGTCAGGGAGGGTCTTTCCCGACATCCTCAGATTGATCACGACCTTTTCTCCGCGATCGATCATGCGGTGCACCATCATCGCATCCTCGACGCTCAGAGCAGCAGCCGGCACCTTTACCTTGATCGTGGTGTCGTAACTCATTGTGCCGGTATGAGGGTTCTGGATCGAGAACGACGAGACGCTCCTGATCAGCGCGGCCACGCCCCCGACCTTCGCTGCTGCGTTCGCGGCGCCACCGCGGTATCGCACCGTTTCCCCGTAAGACTTGAACGGCACATCGAACAACACGATCCTCCCCTTCGCCTCAGCTGCTCGCCTCGTGAGCTCGTTGAAGTCGCTGACCACCATCACCGGTGCAGTGATTCCCTTTTTCGGTGTTCCGATGCTGCGGCCCAGGCCGATCATGTGAAGCGGTGTCGCTCGCGGGCTGATGAGTGTCGCAGACTCCTCCCCTCGTACCCACTTTGGTACCATCACAGGCTCGCCGCGGACATTCTGAAGTCCGTCGCGCGTCATCTCGTCGAGAATCCAGTCGATTGCTCTCTCGAGACTCGCCGATCCGCTGAGGCGGTGGCCGAACTTGTCGGTTAGGAGAGCGAGCCGGTTCCACGCCGAGCTATCCGCAAATGCCGCAGCAATTATCCTGTCTGCGGCAGGCCTGTATGCGTCGGCGATCGGTGTTTTCGATTGTGCGAGCGCGGCGGATGCGGGGAGGCTCGCGCAAGCGAGCGCGAGGATTGTACTACGTGACAGTTTCATGAAGTGTTCGTTTGAAGGAAGTGCCTGGCTGTATTCGGCGAACCAGGTCAGCCAACGCGAAGCTTGCTTGCGCCTCGCTCCTCGGAAATCGAGACGATCCGCGGCGCCTTTATCGGCAGTGTCACCGTGAATGTACTTCCCTCGCCTGGAGTACTCGTCACACTGACGTCGCCTCCAAGCAGATTCGCAAGACGCCTCGATACGGTCAACCCGAGTCCAGTACCCGTCGCACGCCGGGTAGCCTTTTGTTCGACCTGCCAGAACGGATCGAAGATCTTGTTGAGGTATTCGGGCTGAATCCCGATTCCGGTATCGCTGACGATCAGATGGAACTCCTGATCGGTAACGCACGCCTTGGCACTCACCGTTCCGGTGTCTGTGAACTTGATCGCGTTCGACAGGAGGTTCACCAGTATCTGCCTCACCTTCGTCGGGTCGCTCTCTACGACTTTACCCGGCCCCGGGGATTGTATTGTCAGCTCGAGCCGCTTCGCCGACGCGAGGGGCTCGACGATTTCGGCGGCCGTATGGAGCGCTTCGTCGAGGTCCATCGGCTCCGGAGTCACCGTCTCGCGACCTGCGTCGAGACGCGTGAACGTGAGAATCTCGTCGATCAGCGACAGGAGATGCCGCGCGCTCGCCTTGATTCTTCCGAGCTGCTGCCCCTGCGCTTCCGTGACCGGTCCGGTGATGCCATCCGCGAGCAGCTCCTGGTACCCCATGATCGCGGCAAGCGGAGTGCGCAGCTCGTGTGACATAACCGCGAGGAAATCGCCCTTCGCTCGATTCGCGCTCTCCGCTTCAGCTCGCGCTGCCTCGGCCTGATGCGTCGCCGCCTCCGCCTCGGCGCGCGCTTTTTCCGACGCGCGATGCGCCTCGCGCTCGAGAACGAATAGCTCGCCACGCCGGCGGTCGATGTCCCGCAGCACTCGTGCGCTCCAGGCAATAAGCAGCAGGAACGCCACCATCTGCGAGACAGCGCCAAGTGATGCACCGAGCTGGGGCCCGAAGATTCCTCGCTGCTCACCCGTGAATCGCAGCATCGTGAGAATGAATGGGACGAACACCGCACCCGGTAACAATCTCCTCGCGACGAATCCGGCAGCGCCTTCGTCGACGACCAGCGCCGGAATGCCACGATCGAGCTGTGAGAAGAGAAGACCGATGCCGAGGAGCGTCAGCATTATCGCCGTCGAGATCGGCATTCCCGACAGCACCTGGAAGCTGTAGAAGTCGCGCACGTCGAAGATGTGTCCCACCACCGCGAGAAACGCCACAATCAGCAGAAGCGTCGCGAAGACCTGGGACCGCAGACCGTTGAGCCGCCGGTCGCGCTCGAGGAGCATGATTCCCTGTCCAAACAGGATGAAGCCGATCGCAGTATTGACGGCCATTTTCTGCGCGAGCTGCCCGGCCGTACCTCCCGCCGGCCGGTACCAGAGGAGATCGATGTGCACCTCCCATCCCAATGCCGAGTCGAGAAGCACAAACAGACCGACAGCCGCGACGCCGATGGCGAGAAGGCGAGAGACAGCAGTCGCAATCCGCGAGTCACGACGCTGCGAGATCATCAGACTCGCTCCCGCGACGACAAAGCACAGGGCCGTGATCGGCAGCATTGGAGCATCGTTCGCGCTGAGCCAGCGCAATCCGGTCGACGCTCCGTAACCCCCCCACCAGGCGGCTAGAACCGCGCCGCCAAGCAGCGCCAGGAGAACGCCGATGGCGGCGGGAAGGAGCCTGAAAAAGCGGAGCAGTCTTCCGTGCTCCCTTGACTGAACAGCGGGGAGAAGCAACGTGCTTACCTCACCAGCCCTGTCTTGTCCTCAGGTCGGTGATCTGGCGGATGTGGTTGGTGCCATGGTCGGCATACATCTCGAGAAGGTCATCGAGTGTCATGCGCCCGCGCTCGGGGTGGGTTGCAGTTCTCGACCAGGCTTGTTCCGGCAGCCCATTGAGGAAAGCCGCCCACCTCTCATGCAGACCGTCGAGAATCTTGAGCGACGGCTCTACCGGCATCCTGAGATCGGGAAACTTCGCCCACACATCCTGATCGTACGTCTTCAGCGTGGGATGATCCTCTGCGACGACCCAGCGAAATCTGAGGAAGGCGTTCACGTGCGAATCCGCGAGATGATGAACTACCTGCCGCACTGTCCATCCGCCATCGCGGTACTCCGTATCGAGCTGCGAATCCGTGAGTCCATCGACCGCCTTTCGAAGCACTGGCGGACACGCGGCGATCTGGGCGATCTTGGCGGCACGTTCTTCAGTTGTGAACATTCGCACCATCTGGAAGGTGCCCGGTTGTTCGGGCGTTGCGAGACCGGAAAAGTTATCGTTCGAGCCCGCCACGTAATAGTGGCGAGGGCCAATTGCGGAGCTCGTTTTTACGTTCGTCCGCCGGGGGCAGGATGATCGGACACTCGTTCGCAGAGCTCCTTGGAACTCTCGTCGCTCTCCTCGTTTCGACGAAGGTGCTGGGAGTCGCTGCGCAGCGCTTTGGCCAGCCGTCCATTGTCGGCGAGCTGGTCGCCGGCGTTCTGCTGGGCGGGTCCGTCCTCGGCATTCTCGATCCGGCCGACCCGGTGCTTCATGCGCTCGCCGAGCTCGGAGTGTTGATCCTCCTGTTCGAGATCGGTCTTCATACGAATTTGCGTTCGCTCACGAAAGTCGGACGCGAGGCCACGACAGTGGCACTCGTCGGAGTCGCGCTGCCATTTGGATTTGGATATGCGGCCGCGACCATTCTGGGGCTAGGAACGATTCCGGCTATCGTATCAGGCGCCGCACTTACCGCGACATCCATCGGTATCTCCGCTCGCACACTCTCCGACCTCGGTAAGCTCGACACACCGGAAGGACAGATCGTTCTCGGCGCCGCGGTTCTCGACGACATCGTCGGTCTGATCATACTGTCCGTGGTCAGTGGCATCGTTGGCGGAGCAGCGTTCTCCATTGCGGGGGTCGCGACGACGACGGCTGTAGCGATGGGGTTTGTCGTCGCGGCATTGGTCCTCGGCCCCGTACTCGTACCGCCGATGTTTCGCGCGATCGGTCGAATCGAGGCTTCAGGAACGCTCGGTGTTGCAGGTCTCGCGTTTGCCTTTCTTCTCGCTTTCCTCGCCGATCTTGCAGGCTCAGCGACGATCATCGGAGCATTTTCGGCTGGCCTTCTTCTCAACGACACGCCGCAGCGCGCGACAATCGAAAAAGCGACGACACACCTCGGCCATTTCTTTGTCCCCATTTTTTTTGCGATGGTCGGCGCGGCGGTCGAGCTCCGTACTCTGGCCGATGCGCGAGCCATAGCGATCGGTCTCACGCTCGTCGCTGCGGGAGTCGTCGGAAAAGTTCTGGCAGGCTACGCTCCTTTCTGGTTTAAGGGAGACAAAGCGCTGATCGGTGTGGCGATGGTTCCGCGCGGCGAGGTTGGATTGATCTTCGCGAGCATGGGGCTGGCAACCGGCGCGCTGACATCCGACCTCTACAGCGCTATCGCAATGATGGTCCTCGCCACGACGTTCATCACTCCGCCTTTCCTCGCGCAGATGATCAAGTCACGCACGAGGCACGCCTCCGGCGCGCCGGCTGATCAGCCCGGCGACGGCGGTATTGATGATCTCGTCGCTGGCGCTGCAACCGGACAGCATGCTGTCACGGCACCTGTCCGGCCTCCATCCGCGGCGGGACCCTGAGTCATTTTTCGCCTGACTTCTTTGCGGGAACTGAGTGGATGTAGAGCCACATCGCCCGCAGCTCGTCGTCAGTCAGTCCCTTCATGTAAGGCCATGGCATCACCGCACTGATGACACGCCCGTCGGGACGCTGCCCGGTGCGAATTGCTCTCATGAAATCCGCTTCCGTCCATTTTCCGACCGCACCGGCAGGAGTGAGGTTAGCGGCGACGACGCCGTCTATCTTCCCGCCGCCCGAGAGCGATGCACCATGACAGCTCGTGCATCCCCCGGCCTTCGTGAGATACTCGCCATACTCTCTTGTTACCCCTTCGGCGATTGGTGCCGTCCGATGTGTGCGATCGATGAGTGTCGCGGGAAGAAGAGGAAAATCCGAAACGAGATAGACCATCCGGCCTATCGGGCCGACAGATTTCTTCGGCGGCACCTTCATATCTGCCGCAGGTAGAGTCTTGAGATATGCGATGATGGCGCCCAGGTCGGCATCGTTGAAGTGAGTGAACGCCTCCGATGGCATGAAGAGAAGAGACTTTCCCGTTCTGTCCACGCCATACCTGATCGATCTCACCCAGTCTTCATCGGTGTACCCCTTTCCAATTCCTCCCCTCCCCGAGGTCAGGTTCGATGAAGTGAGATTGAGGAATACCGGCGCGTCGAAGACCGTCTTCCCCGCGTAATCGTCGCCATGACACGCCTGGCATTTGCCCACCGCCTCGGTGAGATGCTTTCCGCGCGCGACCGCGGCAGGGTCCGTGGGGATCGGCACCGC
>DATAIM010000396.1:0-10304 GCA_036262655.1 Gemmatimonadaceae bacterium
TTGTCCGGACGGTTGACGGTCAGCGTCGCGGTACGATTCTCGACCTCGAGGGTGAGAAACTGGTAGGACATGATGCGCAAGTTGAGGTGGGAAGGCGGAGGCTGTAATGTACGCGGCCGACAATCGTTCGCCTACTCGGAGGTGCATGGCAGCGAAGTGGATACGCCGAACAGGAACCAAGGGGAGCGGATTTCGTTATTTCGCGCCCGATGGAGCGCGCGTCCGCGATGACGCTTTGCTCGAGCGCATCGATCAGCTGAGGATCCCGCCCGCGTGGCGAGACGTTCACATCGCGGCGAGTCCGCGCTCTGCAATCCAGGTGTGGGGCTTCGATGCGCGCGGCCGGAAGCAGTATCGCTATCACCAGCGAGCCGTCGAGAAAGGGCAGCTGCGCAAGTACTATCGTGTGCGCCAGATGGCGCACGACCTGCCGCGCCTGAGAAGCAGGTTCTTCAGGCATTTCAAGCAGGATGATTTCTCGAGAGACCGGGTCTGCGCGGGTGTTGTTCTCCTGATCGGCCAGGCGTTCTTTCGAGTTGGAAGCGAGAAGTACGAGAAAGAGAACAACACATTCGGCATAACTACCCTCAGGAAGTCTCACGTCGTCGTCGAGGGTGACACCGTGACTTTCGAGTACCGGGGGAAACGCGCGATATCGCAGAAGCAGATCATCACGGATCAGCTGTTTGCCCGCTTCATCAGCGACCTGCTCGCAACTCCGGGCCGGCGTCTCTTTCGCTACCGCCAGGGAAGGAAGTGGATGGATCTCGATTCGCATGACCTGAACGAGTACATCGAGGAAGTCGCCGGTTTTCCTTACACGGCCAAAGACTTCCGCACATGGGGTGGAACACTCAGGGCGGCGACCGTACTCGCAGACCTCGGTTCTGCACGAACCGAGAACGCGCGCAAGAAAAATGTCCTGACGACGGTTCGCGTCGTCGCGGCGGAGCTTGGCAATACGCCCGCCATCTGCCGCAAGTCGTATGTGCATCCGGCGGTTTTGACACGGTACCTGCGGAGCGGCGCGACGATCACCCCGGGAGGGAATCCTCGCTCGCGACGGTCGAGAATTACACACTCTCCCGAGGAGCGAGCCCTCATCGGTTTCCTGGACAAGCATTTTCCGGAACGCAGAACGAAACGCCGCGTTCCCGGCGCGGAGCGAGACAGCTGACGTGAAGCACGTCCTTGCAATCGACGAGGGAACGACTGGTGTTACGTGCGTCGTCGTCGCATCCGACGGCGCGATCCGAGGGCGCGGCTATCACGAGATCACTCAGCATTTTCCGCAGCCCGGGTGGGTGGAACACGACGCTTCCGAAATCTTCGACCGCGTAATCAGCGCGGCCCGCGCAGCGATCGAGCAGGCGGGCGTCGTTCCCGACGCGATCGGGATCACCAATCAGCGCGAGACCGTTGTCGTGTGGGACCGGACCACGGGAAAGCCGCTGGCGCGCGCAATTGTCTGGCAGGATCGGCGGACGGCGGAGCGATGCCGTGAGCTCTCGCCTCACGCCTCGAAGATCACAATGATCAGTGGACTTCCGCTTGACCCGTACTTTTCGGCGACGAAACTCGAGCTTCTGCTTAGGGATCCGGCGATAGCGGCCAAAGCTTCCGCAGGCCAGGTATTGGTTGGAACGATCGATACATGGCTGATCTGGAAGCTGACAGGCGGGGAGGTCCATGCGACCGATCCGACGAATGCATCGCGAACATTGCTCTTCGATATCGGCGAGAGGCGATGGAGCGATTACCTCTGCGCCCTCTTCAGCGTGCCGATCTCCGTGCTGCCAGCCGTACGGCCGTCGAGTGGAGATTTCGGTGAAGCTGGTGCCGAATGGTTCGGGACACCAATTCCGATCAGAGGCGTTGCGGGCGATCAGCAGGCGGCGCTATTCGGGCAGGGGTGCGTACTGCCTGGCCAGGGGAAGAACACCTATGGTACCGGCGCGTTTCTGTTGCTCAACACGGGAAGCGCTCGACCCACTCCGGGCGAGGGGATTCTCGCAACTGTTGCGTGTGATGATTCGGGCGGCTACGCCTATGCGCTCGAGGGGTCGATATTCATCGCCGGAGCCGCCATTCAGTGGCTGAGAGACGGTCTCTCGATAATCTCGGCGGCAGCGGAGTCGGAGTCGCTGGCGGCGAGCCTCGCATCCAATGACGGAGTTTATTTCGTCCCCGCACTCACCGGGCTCGGCGCCCCTCACTGGGCCCCCGAGGCCCGTGGAACCATCGTCGGTCTCACCCGCGGCACGACCCGGGCGCATTTGGCCCGCGCTGCCCTCGAGGCGATGGCGTACGGGACCGCGGAAGTACTCACTGCAATGCGGGAGCGCAGCGGTGTAACCTTCGACCGGCTGCGCGTCGATGGTGGCGCGACCGAAAACGACTGGCTGATGCAGTTTCAGGCTGACGTAATAGGGGTGCCGGTAGAGCGGGCAGACGTTTCTGCGACGACCGCGCTTGGCGCCGCGGGACTTGCAGGGATAGCGTCGGGAGTATGGCGCGATTCCGAACAGTTCCTCTCGACGCGGGGATATACGAGCTTCACGCCTCGCATCGATTCAGCGAAGCGAGCGGAGTTGATGGCTGGATGGACGCGCGCCGTCGGGGCGGCGCTGGCATGGGCCAGACACGAGGTACCGGAGACGATCGAGTGAAAAAGATTTTCGTAGCGCTCACGATTGTGGCGGTGCTGGGCGGCACCGCAGGTTGCACGTCGAAGGGTAGTTCCATTCCAGCCGGATTGCCCGCACCAGCCACGATCGTCGAATCGGCCGATTCCCTGGTGACTGCAACCGGCACTATTGCCGGGACACTCGAGCTGCCAGCACGGGCGTTTCCTGTTCCCCTTGTTCTCATTATCGCCGGCTCCGGACCGACCGATCGAAATGGCAACTCGCCCGCGCTACCTGGCTCGAACAATAGCCTCAAGCTGCTGGCGAGCGGACTCGCTGAGCGCGGAATCGCCAGTCTCAGGTACGACAAGAGAGGAATCGCAGCGAGCGCCAAAGCTGCGGGCAGGGAACAGGACATCCGATTCACCCACTACATAGACGACGCCAGAGACTGGATCCAGAAGCTGAAGAGCGACCCGAGATTTTCAACCGTTACCGTGGTCGGTCACAGCGAAGGATCTCTAATCGGAATGGTTGCGGCGCGCGAGGCGGCCGCGGACGGGTATGTCTCTCTCGAAGGTGCCGGCCGCCGCCCGCGAGCGTTGATCGTGGAGCAGCTTACCGGACAGCTGCCACCTGAGACGATTGCTCAGGCCGATACGATCATGGGACTGATGGAGGGGGGTACCGTCCCCGACTCCACGTACAAGGTTCCGGCAATCCTCTACGCGTTGTTCCGGCCGAGCGTGCGCCCGTACATGGTGTCGTGGTTCAAGTACGATCCCCCGGCAGAGATCGCGAAGCTTTCGATTCCGGTGCTGATTCTTCAGGGGACGACGGATGTTCAGGTCACGCAGAAAGACGCCGACGCCCTCGCGGCGGCCGCTCCCGGCGCGAAGGTCGTAGTCGTGGAAGGAATGAATCACGTCCTGAAGAACGCTCCTCCGGGGCGGGCGGAGCAGATGCCTGCGTATACTGATCCTTCCATTCCAGTCGTTCCGCGGCTGCTCGACGCGCTCGCGGATTTCGTCAAGGCGGTGAAGAGGAAATCGGGTTGAGGCATTGGGTTGCTGTCGTCGGCATCGCATTCCTGGCCGTGTCATTTCCTGCGAGCGCTCAGTCTCATCCAAAACCAGGTGATGCGTGGTTCGGCCCGGACAAGGTCAAGCACTTTCTGATCGCGGGATTTGTCGAAAGCGTTGCGTTTGCCGGGGCTCAGGGTGCCGGCGCGAATCGGAACGTTGCAAAGTCGGCGGCGCTCGCCGCAGTAACAGCGGCGTCGTTCGGACGCGAGTTCCACGATCGCAGGACAAAGCGCTTGTTCAGCATTCGGGACCTAGTCTGGGATGCCATGGGCGCGGGCGCAGCTTTGCTCGTGGTGAATCGAACCCAGCGATAGGAGATCAAAACGGGTAACCGGTGGTATATTCACCCTTGTGAAACCCCGCACGAAATTTCTCGTTGGCGGCGTCCTCGTTCTTGGGACTGCCGGATACCTGATGGCAAGCTCCATCCGTGACACTGCGGTGTATTACCTCACTCCGGGGGAGCTGTCCGCAAAGACCGTTGCCGACCCTACCTTCTTCGATACGGGCGTGAAGGTCGGCGCGCGTGTTGTACCGGGCTCGATCAAGCGTGACGCGGGTGGCCGTGAAACCGCCTTTGCGATCACCGACGGCGCGAAGACATACAACGTCGTCTACCGTGGAATCACGCCCGACACGTTTACGGACGGAGTCGATGTGGTGGTCGAGGGACGACTTGGCCGAGACGGCACCTTCCGCGCGACCACCCTTCTGGCGAAGTGCGCATCACGGTACGAGAACGCGCCGGACAAGTACAAAACCACACGGGGATACCGCGCGGCGGCCAGCGGCGCGTGATCCTGATCGGTGAGCTGTCGCTGTGGGTTGCGCTGCTCATGGCGACCTGGGCGGCAACGGTGTCATTCGCCGGAGGGGCGCTTCACAGGCGTGACCTGACCGTGAGCGGAGAGCGTGCGATTCACGCTACGCTCGCAATGGTCATCCTCGCGTCCGCCGGCCTCTGGACAGCGCTTTTCACGCACGACTTCTCCCTCAAGTACGTCGCATCCTTCAGCAGCGCAAACCTCCCGAAAGTCTACACGTTCACGGCATTCTGGGCAGGTCAATCGGGCAGCATGCTGTTCTGGTGCCTGATTCTGGCGATCTATTCCTCGATCGCCGTATACGGCAACCGCCGGCGGAACCGTGCGCTTATGCCATTCGTCTCAGGCACGCTCGCCGTCGTGCTGATCTTCTTTCTCGCGACGATGTGTCTCGGAGCGAATCCCTTCGAGCGTCTCGACTGGATCCCGCCCGATGGTCGCGGCATGAACCCGCAGCTTCAAAACCCAGGAATGGCGATTCACCCGCCCAATCTCTATCTCGGATATGTTGGGACGACGATTCCATTTGCATTTGCGATGGCGGCCCTGATCACGCGCCGCCTCGACGCCGAATGGCTGACGGCAATTCGGAAGTGGACCTTGATCTCGTGGTTTTTCAACACCACCGGGATCATCCTCGGAATGTGGTGGGCGTACGTCGAGCTCGGCTGGGGCGGCTACTGGGCCTGGGACCCGGTTGAGAATGCGTCGTTGCTGCCGTGGCTCGTGAATACCGCGTTTCTGCATTCGATAATGGTGCAGGAAAAGCGCGGAATGCTTCGCAAGTGGAACGTGACGCTCGTCGTCTCGACGTTCCTTCTTTCCATCTTTGGAACGTTCATCACCCGCAGCGGGATCATCTCGAGCGTCCACTCGTTCGCGCAGTCTCCTGTCGGCAACTGGTTTGCCGGGTTCCTGCTGCTCGCGATTGTCGTGACTGCGTTTCTCGTCACCACGCGCCTCAAGGATCTCGAGGCAACCGCGAACCTCGAGAGCATGGTGAGCCGAGAAGCAGCGTTCCTGTACAACAACGTCGTGCTTGTCGGGATCGCTTTCTCGGTTCTGTGGGGAACGGTGTTTCCGATTATCACCGAGGCGGTCCGCGGCGAAAAAATCACGGTCGGCCCGCCGTTCTTCAATGCGGTCAATGTCCCTCTTGGCCTCGCGCTCCTGCTGCTGACCGGAATTGGTCCGCTAATCGCCTGGCGCCGCGCGTCCGTTGCGAATCTTCAGCGCCAGTTTACGGGACCGCTGATCGCGGGGCTGAGCACTGGCTTCGCGCTCCTCCTGTTCGGCATGCGCGACATCACGGCACTCATTGCGTACACCTTCGCCGGGTTTGTGGCGATGACGGTCATACAGGAATTCTACAAAGGCATAGGAGCGCGCCGCCGGATGTATGGCGAGAAGATCTTCGAAGCACTTGCGCGGCTCGTAGGGCGCAACCGGCGACGGTACGGCGGCTACATAGTGCACATGGGGATTGTGGTGATCTTCGCTGCGTTTGCCGGCCTTGCGTTCAAGAAGGAGTTCGACGTTACGCTGAAGTCGGGCGACCGGAAAACGCTCGCAGATCCATTTGGTCACCGGTGGACATTCGTCAGTCAGGGAATTTCGCAGTACAGTCTTCTCAATCGGCAGGTGACAGCGCTTGCGCTCGAGCTGAGCAGAGACGGAAGGCAGGCCGGGCTCCTCACAACGGAGAAGCGTCAGCACGTCGACAGCCGCGGCGCGCCCACTTTCGAGCCCTCAACGGAAGTCGGCATCAGGGGATCGTGGCGCCAGGACGTTTATGTCGTGCTCGCGGGTGTGCAGCAGGACGGAAGCGCTGAGATCCGTGTTACTTTCAATCCGCTTGTCCGCTGGGTTTGGCTCGGAGGTGGTCTCATGGCAGTCGGTGGACTGATCGTCATGTGGCCGCAGGCCCGGCGGAAGCGCGTTCAGAGCGGGTACGCGGCAGTTATGCCTCCGCTCGAGATTCCGGCTATAGAGCGAGAGCTCGCCGGAGTCTGATGCGGACGAGGAGGCAGTTTCTCGCCACGGTCGCGGGAGCGGGTGCTTCCGTTGCGCTCTCCGGTGACGCGCGCGCCATGCAGACAACGCAGTCGTTTTCGGGGCCGATGGAGCAGAACGCGTATCGCCCCGTCGCGCTCGCTCCGAAACAGGGCGGCACGCCGTCGATGACGGACAAGCAGCGCGACGATCTCGAGCATCAGATCAAGTGTCAGTGCGGCTGTGTGCTCGATGTGTATACCTGCAGGACGACGGATTTCTCCTGCTCCGTTTCGCCGGCAATGCATCGTGATGTGATGAGCCTCGTCTCGGGCGGCTATGATGGAGCGGAGATCCTCGCGGCGTTTCAGAGTGTGTACGGAGAGCGCGTGCTGATGTCGCCACTCAAGCGGGGCTTCAATCTCGTCGGTTATGTCATGCCGTTCGTCGCTCTTGTAACTGGCGGTGTCGTCGTTGCGGGATTGATCCGGCGCTGGGGCGCACGGGCCGCGAACCAGGTCGCGCCCGCACCGGTCACTGTCCACGCAACCACTGCCGAGCTCGATGCAGTGGCCGCAGCGCTGAAGGACGACTCGTGACACCGCTCATCGCGGGAACGCTGCTCGCACTTCTCGCGCTGTCATTTGTTCTGTATCCGCTGCTCGCACCCGATGGTACGTCACAGGTCGAGAGGAGCGACCCGCGGCTTCCCGACAATCCTCGGCGAAGCGACGCGATCGACGCGCTCCGTGAAATCGAATTCGATCGAGCCACGGGGAAGCTGTCGGACACCGACTACGACAGCTTGAAGTCCGCCTATACCCAGCGTGCCGTGGATGCCATGAGAGCAGCAGGCTCGATTGTCTGTGCGCGGTGTGGTCCGCGGCCGGAAGCGTCAGCCCGCTTCTGCTCGAAGTGCGGGAAACCTGTCGAGGCCTGAGGGCCGCTAGACTTCGAGAGACTCCAGACGCTTCTTCGCCATTTGCACTGGAATTATCGTCGCCGCGACACATAGTGCGGCCGCCAGTCCGAAGCCAATCCACATCTCCATCGGGTCGCGCTCGGTCCCGAACGACTTCGACGCGAGATAGCTGAACACCGGCCGTGCCTCGAGCGTGATCACTGCGCCGATCAGTACGATCGCCGCCATCATGAACAGCAGGCCGCCGAATGATGTCGGAATCTGCGCCGCGTTCTCCGTGTCGAAGCGGGGGAACAATGTGCCAAATCCTACGGCGAGCCCCGCGATAGCGAACGTCATCATGGTGATCGTGAGCACCGACACCATCATGATGAAGTCGGTCACTTTCATCAGGTAGCCTGTTGTCAGAACGAGCGCGAGCGCAAAGAAAAGGAGCGGTATCGTTCCGACCCAGAACTTGCCCCAGAGCAGGTCACGCATCGCCAGGGGGCTCGACCGAAGCAGCCACATCGTCCGCCCTTCGAGACTGACGCCGGGAAAGATGAAGCGTGCCGCGATCGACGCGAGAACGAATCCCGCTAGAACGAGATTGAGGAATGGAATCAGGTTCGCGACGAAGAACGTCACTCCTTCCCCCTTCAGCGGAAGGAACTTGATGTTGAAGACGTACACGACTACAAGGACGGCCAGCAGAATAAGCTGTGACCACTGCGTCGTGTCTCTGAAGAAGAGGCGTACCTCCTTCATTACAAGCTCCCGTCGCACAAGTCCGAGCGGCTGAAGCAGCGTGGTGAATCCCGACGAAAAAACACTCTGCCGCACCCATCGGTCACCGCTCTCCTGCGCCTTTGTGAAGCCCAGTCCGTACAGCGTGCGATGGAGAGCCGCACCGATCACGATGAATGCGGCTGCAGTAGACCAGAGAAGGTAAAGCGGCAGTGCGTCGGGCTCTTCACCAAGCCAGCTCATCACCGCGGTCTGCACCCATTCGCTGGGGAGCCATGGCGACGTCGGCGTTCGAAGAATCGATATGAATTCGATGAGCGATCGAAATCCTTCTGGACGGGCGAGCTGCTCGGGACGCATCAGACGGAACAGCAATATCACTCCACCCGCGGACAGGACAGCTATGACGCTGAGAATGTCTTTCGTGCGGCGAGCGGGGAAGACGTTCACCAGCAGCAGCGTCAGAACCGAACCTAGCACAGTCGGAATGATCAGAAACGGAATGAACGTGCTGAACACCACGAACACGAACATCGGACCACCGTGATACACGACGCCGTACGCCGTGAACAGCGGCACTGCCATCAGGATGACCATCCAGCTCGAGTATCCACACGTCTCGACGAGCTTCGCTGCGTATAGCCGCAGCCAGTCTACCGGGCCGGCGACCAGCAGATCGAGGTCGCGCGCAAGAAAGAACGTGGACAGCGAGCTGATCACGTTCGAGAGGAGAAGCATCCCGAAGAAGCTGACGAGAATCAGGCCGAGGAGCTTTCCCGCCAGCAGCGGACCGATCTCCGGGATACCGCGGAAGTAGGCCAGAAGCCGATAGAGAATCGCGAAGACAAATGTCCAGAATACGAGCCCGACGATCGCGAGAACGACGCCTCTCCCCGCTGTGCCCTTCTGTTTCGTTACCGCCCGGCTCCGCATGCTTTGCCATTTCGGCGCGAGCAGGTGGAGAAAGCTCGCTCCGCCATGCGGAACAGGGACCTCGGCCGCGTCAGGCATCGAGCACGTCCACGAATTCGCGGGCGGCGTTCTCTCCGGTGAGCTTGAGGAATATTTGCTCGAGTCCATCCGCGCCCGACGCGGAGCCGGCGCGGAGCTCGTCCATCGTTCCAAGCGCGCGAATCTTTCCGGCCTGGATGATACCGATCCGGTCGCACATCGTCTGCGCAACTTCCAGCGTATGCGTCGACATCATTACCGTATGTCCGCGTCGCGTATACTCACGGAACAGGTCCTTCAGGATTCGCGCAGCCTTCGGATCGAGGCCGACCATCGGCTCGTCGACAACAATCACGTCCGGTTTGTGAATGAAAGCGCTCGAGATGATCAGCTTCTGCCGCATTCCGTGGCTGTAGCTCTCCACGAGCTCGTCACGCCATTCATCCAGATCGAACAGGCTGAGCAGCTCATGTCCGCGATGTTCGATGTCCTTTCCGTTCTGGCTGTACAGCCCCGCGACGAAGCGCAGGAATTCGGCGCCCGTGAGCTTCTCGTAGATGAACGGCCGGTCAGGGATATAACCGAGTATCGCTTTCGCCTGCATCGGGTTCGCAGACACATCGACACCGCCGATCCGTATCGTTCCCGCCGTTGGACGGAGAATGCCGGCGATCATCCGGAGGGTCGTCGTTTTTCCGGCGCCGTTCGGGCCGAGAAATCCGAAGAGCTCGCCTTTGGGTACGCGCAGATCGATCGCGTCCACGGCTGTGAACGAGCCGTAGCGCTTCGTTAGTCTGTTGATTTCAATCATCGTGGTACCCTATGACGACCTGCCGGGGGTTGGGGTAAACGTTTCATGGAATGATGCGATTACCGCTTCAGGACCCTCGTCGGGGAAGCATGAGCTCGTCTCCAGTTTTCGAACGCGAGCTCGAATGCAGTGCGCACGAGCGTAATCCCCCCCGGTTCCGAAGCCGCGATAAGACGGCCGCTCCCGTCCACCCATGCTGTTACTGGTGATGAGCGTCGCGTGATGCGCCATCCTCGTAGCGAATCCTGCCGCGCTTTTACCCAGCGCCGCGCGGTAGAATCGAATGTCGCGCTGTCGGCCACGAGAAAGAGCGAATCCGCTTCGATGCGCAGCGTGACGTCCTGCAGTCTGCGTGAAACCGGGTCG
>DATAIM010000397.1:0-5671 GCA_036262655.1 Gemmatimonadaceae bacterium
AGCGATCGACACAAACCGGTATCCGCCAATGACCGCGGCTGGCGCGAGCTGATTTGTACCGATGACTCCTCCGCCGGACTGGCCGGTGCCATTCGCGCCCCAGCAGTATGGCACTCCATCCTGGGTCAGAGCGCATGTGTGAGCGGCGCCGGCGGCGATCGTGGTGAATTTCACGTTTGATAACACCTTTGTCGGTACCAGTCTCGTGGTCGTCGTCCCGTCCCCGACCTGCCCCCGATCATTAAGGCCCCAGCACCAGGCGGTTCCGTCGAGGGTGAGACCGCAAGAGAAATTCGCTCCCGACGACATCTTCACGAACGTCACGATCCCCAGCGAAGAAGTACCCGATTTTCCTTCGGCGGTCGCGGTGATTACAACAGGTGCATCGACGGAGCTTGCCGTCACGAGCCCGGTCGCGGATACACTCGCTCTGTCTGGATTGCTCGACGACCACGTAATGGCACGCCCTGTCAGAACATTTCCATTTGCATCGCGAAGTGTTGCAGTCAGCTGCTTCGTCTAGCCGCCGGACATGTCTGCTGCACCGGGAGTTACAGTTACCGTCGACACGACAGCGTTCGACGTATTCACTGTCACGGTCGCTTTCGCCTGCTTTCCTTCAACAGTTGCAACTATGTCCGTTGTGCCGACAAGAATTGCCGTGACGAGTCCGGCCTGAGTCACACTAGCGATTGCCGGGTTCTCCGAGGCCCAGCTCACGGTACGACCGGCGAGAACACGGTTCGCCGAATCCTTTACGATTGCCGTAAGAGTGATTGTCGCGCCAGCGGATATTGATTCGATAGCTGGCGTGATAGTGACATTGTCAACCGGTACCAGGGACACTTGAACCGTCACACTCCCTGACTTTCCCTCCACGCTTGCGGAGATTGTCGATGTTCCCACACCGAGGCCCGTTACTATCCCGCTGGGAGTCACGCTTGCGACTTCGGGATTGCTGGAAGACCAGAGGATGTTGCGTCCAGTCAGGACTCCGCCGAGAGAATCAAGGGGAAGTGCGGCCGCCTGCAGTGATTCCCCGGCTCGAAATGCGTTGCGCGGAAGAGTCACTGTCACATTCACGACGGAAGCGGCACTCACAATCGGACGTATCGTAATTGTTGCAATCCCTGTCTTTCCTTCAGCCGATGCGGTGATCTGTACCGTCCCGGCTGCGAGGCCTGTCACCACACCGGTACTCGAAACAGCTGCTTTCGACGGGTCGCTCGTCCCCCACGTCAACGTGCGGCCGGTAACAGTATTACCAACGGAATCCTTCACCGAAACCACGAGCAGTTTCGCCTGACCCACCGGAACGCTCGCCGTATCAGGAACAAAAGCAATTGCTCCGATCGGAATCACGGTTACACTGAGAGTTGCCTGCCCCGATATACCCTCCGAGGCTGCGCTGATGTGAGCGATCCCCAGCCCCGCGGCCTTTACCATTCCGGTTGGTGCCACCACGGCAACTGCCACGTTATCACTGGACCAGGCGACTGCGCGCCCAGAAATCGTCGAACCAGTTTCACTCAGCAAGGTTGCGGAAGCCTGAATACTGTCGCCGACATGGACGATTGCGCGGGGAACTGTCACTTGCACTGATGCCACAGCAATCGGTGGCATGGGGGCCGTCGCTTCGCTGCCGGTACAGCTAAGTAACGCGAGAAGCGCACACATCTTGAGGCCGGCGCCGATTCGTTGCTGAACTGATGGAGACATTTCCAAACCCTTCGAATGGAGACACCGCGCGAGGCAGAACGTACGAAGACACCGGCGGTAAGTAAACATCCAATGACAGCGTGCCGACTTGACCCCGAGCGCCGCGCAGCGTCCAGCTGGGGGCTGGCTCGCCCACACTTGACAGCCTTTACGGTGAGTGACATAAAGTCGTACCTCGTGCTGTCACGGTTCCCCGACCGATGCGTCTATAACTGCCAAGGACCCAATGCTGCACGAACCGTCGTGACAAAGCTTCCCCTGGCAGCCGCGATCGCATCGCTCGCGCTGATCACCGCGTGCAGCGGAAAACCCGATGCCAGGCGTCCCATCATCGGTTACGCCCAGGTATCGTCAGTCTCCGCACTCGACGAAGCACGCGCGGGATTCTTCAAGGCACTCGCTGATTCCGGATACGTCCGCGACTCGACCATCACCGTCATCGAGCGAAACGCGCAGGGCGACATTCCGACACTGTCGCTCATCATGAGCGAATTCCTCCAGCAGAACGTCACCCACGTCGCCACCGTTTCATCCGTCGCAACACAGGCAGCTCTCAAGTCGATCACCGACCGCCCGATAATCTTTGGCGCCGTCGCTAATCCCTATGTCATCGGCGCGGGCACATCACCCGCGAATCATCGGCCAAACGTTACCGGCGCCGAGATCCCGCTTCCAGTCGATTCGGCGCTGGTACTCGCACACGAAGCGTTTCCGTCTGTCAAAGCGTGGGGAACGCTCTTCGACCCGGCCGATCCATTCGCCGAGTTTTATCTGGAGAAGGCGAAGAGAGGTGCAGCCGCTGCGGGTGTGCGATTCGTGACGGTCGCATGCACCGGACCCGGCGATATCGGCGCCGGAATCCAGGCGCTCAAGGCACAGGGTGCTGGCGGCGTCGTTCAGATACCCAGCATCATGATCGGCGGAGCGTATTCGGCCGTCGTCAAATCGACGCGACAGGCAGACATGCCGCTCGTCAGCACCTCGACGAGCTTCCTGGGCGCACCAATTCTTCTTGGATTGAGCTTCTACGCCAACGGATACGACATGGGTGTGATGCTCATCCGCGTCCTTCGCGGAGCCGATCCAGCAACAATACCGTTTCAGGCTGCGAGCCGCAGAACGCTGATCGTCGACCTCAGCGCCGCGCGGGAATACCGGCTGACAGTTCCATCAGCAATTATAAGCCGCGCGGACTCAGTGATCGGTGCGACCGCAACAACGGCAACCCCCGTTGCATCGCCCAATCCGCACGCAGTCCGGCAGTTGCCTGCAAGACGCGGAAGCAATCCGTTCGAGTTCTGGCTCGTCGCGGTTACACAGGGCCTCGCTTTCGCGGCGCTTGCCTGGGGCGTCTACCTGTCATCTCGCGTTCTGCGCTTCGCCGACATCACTCCCGACGGAAGCTTCACCCTCGGAGCTGCGGTTGCTGCATCGATGATCGTGGGAGGAACCGACCCCATAGTCGCGACACTCGTTGCCATTGCAGCCGGAATGGTCGCTGGCTACGTGACGGGTGTGCTGCACACGCGGCTCGGCGTAAAGGATCTGCTCGCCGGAATTCTGGTGATGACCGCGCTGTACTCTGTAAATCTGCACGTTATGGGAAAATCGAACGTCTCCCTGCTCGACATCAAGACACTGGTTGAGCGCGTTCATCGTTTGATCCCCGCGTCAGCAGCCTGGCCGGACGACCTCTCGCTTGGCGTTCTCTTTCTCGCGATTACGATCGTCCTCGGTGGAATTCTCGCGTGGTACCTGCGGACCGATTTCGGCATGGCGATGCGGGCAGTGGGAGACAACCCTGCGATGATCACGGCGCAGGGTGTAGATCGGCGGCGGATGACAGAGCTTGGGCTCGCAATCGCGAATGGACTCGTGGCGTTTTCGGGAGCCCTGATGGCGCAGCAGCAGGGGTTTGCCGATGTCATGATGGGAGTCGGCACACTCGTCGCGGGCATGGCCGCAGTGATCATGGGCGAAACGCTCCTCTTCAATAAGCGGGGCATCGGGATCACCATCATGATGGTCGCAGGCGGCGCAATCCTGTTTCGAATGATCGTAGCACTCGCGCTTCGCCTGGGCTTGAACCCGGTCGATCTCAAGCTCGCCACGGCTGCGTTCGTACTCGCTGCACTGGCACTGCCCAAGCTGCGCAGATCGACGGCAGCCGCGACATGATCGAAATCGAGCGACTCGAAAAGACCTTCACTCAACCCGGTGGCGAGCGCGTATCAGCGCTCCGCGGTGTCGACATCGTTATCCCAGCCGGGCAATTCGTCACCGTGATAGGAACGAACGGCTCCGGCAAGTCGACTCTGCTCAACGCGATCGCCGGAAGCTTTCTGCCCGACGCCGGCACAATCTGCATCGGCGGCATCGACGTCACACGCAAGCCTGAGTTCAAGCGCGCGTCGCTCATCGGACGCGTGTTTCAGGATCCGTTCAAGGGCACATGTCCGTCGATGACCGTGGCCGAAAATCTCCGTATGGCCGAGCTGCGTGGGATGCGGCGGGGACTGCGTGTGGGATTGAGCAGAGGCGCGCTCGACCGATACCACGAGCAGCTCAAGGGCCTCGGGATGCGGCTCGAGGGCCGGCTTCGCGCATCGATGGGAACCCTCTCCGGCGGACAACGGCAGGCAGTCACGCTGTTGATGGCGACGTTGAAGCGGCCGCAGCTTCTTCTTCTCGACGAGCATACCGCGGCGCTCGATCCGCGTGCTGCCGATCAGATCATTCAGATAACCGATGATGTCGTGAGAGAGAACAAGCTCACGACGCTGATGGTAACGCACAGCATGGAGCAGGCGCTCGAGCAGGGCGATCGCACGATCATGATGCACAAGGGTGAGGTACTGGCCGACCTGTCGGGAGCCGATCGCGAAGGGCTGGATCCGAACGATCTTCTCAAGCGGTTCACGGAGCTGCGCTACACTGTCGAGCTATCGGTTGCTGCTCGACCGGCAACGTAAAGACAAAAACGGTCTCCTGTCCGACGAGTCACGAACCTCGAGTCCCTCAGTTTTGTTTTTAACCGCCAAGACCTCTGCGGTTAAACCGCCGTTCCACTGCCATGACACGAGGTCACGATGACCACAGCAGCTTCGTCAATTGCAGCGTCCCGGCCTTTTACGCTCTCGACCTGGCTCAGAACCGGAGCCGCGGTTGCGCTGAGCGACGGCCTCTTCGCCTGCGCGACCGCCGTTTTCGTA
Source organism: Gemmatimonadaceae bacterium (assembly GCA_036262655.1). Lineage (GTDB taxonomy): Bacteria > Gemmatimonadota > Gemmatimonadetes > Gemmatimonadales > Gemmatimonadaceae > UBA4720. The sequence goes on from DATAIM010000397.1 coordinate 4,932, forward strand.
CCACCCATACAGACACCGCTTCGGCTGTTTCAGGGCGTCGCGACCGTTGCGTTCGGGAAAGAGATGTTGCAGGGGGGCGTACCGACCGGCGCCGTCGGAATACTCATGCACTTCACTGTCGCAATGTTCTGGTCCGGGGTGTTTCTTCTTGCGCTCACTATATGGCCGGAGCTCCGGCACTCCGTCCAAAGCTGGCCGCGCGCCATGGCAATAGCCGCAGTGTACGGTGTCTCGATCTGGCTCACCATGACATGGATAGTCATTCCCGCGCTGCTGCATCGTCCTCCGACGATTGGTCTCAAGTACGTGGTTCAGCTCATCGGACACATACCATTCGTCGCGATGCCGATGATACTCGTGAATCGGAGAACTACCGCGTGAAGACCCACCGGTCCCGTATTTTCCGCATTGTCAGCGGGCTTGCGATTGCCACCAGTCCAATGATCGCGGCGGCCCAGGCGAATCCTCTTTCGGCCCGACAGCTCACTTCGCGAATCATCGAGCGAGCCGGAGTTCCTGCTCCCAATCCAACAGTCGACACATTCAAAGCCGGCGATGCCGATGCCACCGTGCGGGGGATTGCGGTGACGATGATGGCAACACTCGACGTCCTCGAGCGCGCAGCCGAGAAAGGGCATAACCTCATCATCACGCACGAGCCGACCTATTATGGTCACCGCGACGACATCGCGGCCCTGGAAAAGGAGAATGACGCGGTGCTCGCAGCGAAAAGAAAGTTC
>DATAIM010000398.1:0-3228 GCA_036262655.1 Gemmatimonadaceae bacterium
TATCGTAAAAACACCCGGCTCGCAGAAAACATCGGCAAAGCGGGCCAGGCCCCCTCGCTGGACAGCAGGGAGCATCTCGTCGATAAGAAGCCGGACATACTCTTTCCGATCCGATGTATTCGCGCGGTACTCGAGGGGAACCTCATGTGCGCCAAGCCACGTCGGCACAAGTCGAAGGTTCGTGTTGCGCGCGAGTCTCGCGATCACGCGAAGCGATTTCAGCTCGTCTCCAGCCGACAACCCATAGCCGGACTTTACTTCGATGGTCGTAGAGCCGAACGACGCGAGACGCAGCACACGCGGCAGCGCAAGATCGTAGAGCTCGTCTTCGGATCTCGCGCGAAGGTCTGCGACTGACGAATGAATTCCGCCGCCCCGTCTCGCGATCTCCATGTAACCGACACCCGATGCGCGCAGTTCCTGCTCCTCGTAGCGAGCGCGGCCGAAGATCGCATGAGTATGAGAGTCGACGAGCCCTGGGGTCAGCACGCCGGTTTTACAGTCGATGAGCTCGGCCGCCGGGTGCAGGCGGCGCAGCTCGGTCACCGGTGCTACCGCGGAGATCCGGCCCTGATATACCGCGACGCCGACCCCGGATCGAACGGAAGCATCCGCCATCTCCCTACCGCGTCGCCCCCTCCCGGGCCCGGCGCAGGTTACGACTTGACGCGCGTTGATGAAAACGCGCGCGGTCAACGCGCCGTCGCCATCACATCGCGTACTCTGTTGATCGTAATCGGGGCCTGGGCCTCCCCTCGACATGCATAGAAGCACGCGTTGCACGCAATAGGCTTGTATTTCCTGAAGCTCGTCCAGTGAAAATCGGGGGCGAAATCGGGGCAGCGCTTCACGTGGCCCGTCGGGTTGACGTGGATCGTCCGGATCCCCGACCGGCATGGCTCGGTCACCTCGCCGCGAACGTATCGCGGCACCTGGTCGAGATAGTAATCCGAATTTGTGATAACTCCCCGATTCTTCTTCTTGAAGGCGCGAAGCTCGTCCATCACCAGCTCGAGCTCAGCGACCTTCTCATCACGTATCAGACCGTCGGGGTTGCCGTTCTTCGAGTCGGTGTACGAGCTGAAGTTCACGCCCACTCCGAGCTCCTTTGCACGCCGCACTATCGGGAGAAGCTGGTCGAGATTCGAGTCCCGGATGACTGTGTTGAACCTGATACTGTCGACACCGAGTGAACGCATCCGGGGGATTACGTCGAAAATCTTCGCGGATAAGCCTGGTATCCCACGCGCCCGGTCGTGTCTCTCGTCCAGAAAGTCGAGCGAGATGTTGAACTGGTGGATACCGGCGTCCCACAGCGACTTCGCGCGCTCCGCGCTCAGCATCCCTCCGTGTGTTATCAAAGTCGAATACTGCACCCGCACGGCGGCATCCACCGCGGCAACGACGTCCTCGAGATCCCGCCGCAGCGTCGGCTCACCTCCGGTGTAGGTGATCATCATCGGATTGAAGAAGCGCGCGGCATCGACGAAGCTCGCCAGCTCCTTTGCGCGCTCCCGGCGATCTGTCTTCCAGTAATCACAGAATCCGCAGCTTGCATTGCAGCGCAGCGTCACCTCGAAGTGAACCAGCACCGGTTTCCCCACGACACCAAGGTACGCGTACTTCGCGAGGAAGATGGGGACGTGCCAGGGGCGGAACTTGCTCGAGAGCATCTACAGGAGCATCGGCAGATCGATAGCGTGTGCCGCCGCCGTAGCGATTGCCCTCTCATAGCCGGCGTCAGCGTGACGCGCGACACCGATTCCGGGATCATTCGTGAGGACTCTCTCGAGACGTACACGCATCTCGGGCGTTCCGTCAGCGACGATCACTTGCCCGGCATGAAGAGAGTTGCCGATTCCAACTCCGCCACCATGGTGAAAGGACACCCATGACGCGCCGCTCGCAGTGTTGAGCAATGCATTGAGAATGGCCCAGTCAGCGATTGCATCGCTGCCATCCCGCATCCCTTCAGTCTCCCTGAAAGGAGACGCTACGCTGCCGGTGTCGAGATGATCCCGGCCGATCACGATCGGAGCTGATATCTCGCCCGACGCCACCAGATCGTTGATCGCGACACCGAAACGCGCTCGGTCCCCGTGGCCGAGCCAGCAGATTCGCGCCGGCAACCCCTGAAATGCGATTCTCTCCCGTGCGAGGCTGATCCACCGCCTGAGGTGGTCGTCGTTCGGAAAAAGATCGAGAACGAGATCATCCGTGCGGGCGATGTCTTTCGGATCCCCCGAGAGGGCGACCCAGCGGAAAGGCCCCTTCCCCTCGCAGAAAAGCGGGCGGACATATTCCGGCACAAAACCCGGGATGTCGAACGCATTCTCAAGCCCGGCGTCGAATGCAACGGTCCGGATATTGTTGCCGTAATCGAACGTGACGGCACCTTGCCGCTGGAGCTCGAGCATCGCACTCACATGAACCATTGCTGAAGCGGTGGAGAGCTCGACGTAACGCGCCGGATCGGCGGCCCGAAGCGCCAGCGCCTCGTTCAGCGGCATTCCCGCAGGAACGTATCCATTGAGCATGTCGTGAGCGCTCGTCTGATCAGTGAGGACGTCCGGAACGATTCCCCGACCAGCGATCGCGGGCAGAATATCCGCCGCATTTCCGACGATACCCACAGAGAGTGCCTCCCGTCGCGACTGTGCATCGCTGATCCATTGGAGGGCCTCTTCCAGACTGTGCGTCTTGCGGTCGCAGTATCGGGTTTCGATGCGCTTGTCCACGCGCGACTCATCGACTTCGACAACAAGTACAGCCGCGCCCTGCATCGTCGCGGCGAGTGGCTGGGCGCCTCCCATTCCGCCAAGTCCGGCGCTGAGGACAAAACGGCCCGCAAGCGATCCACCGAAATGCTTTCGCGCAACCGACCCGAATGTCTCGTATGTGCCCTGGACGATTCCCTGAGAGCCGATGTAGATCCACGACCCGGCGGTCATCTGCCCGTACATGATGAGCCCCTTCTGCTCGAGCTCTCGAAACTTGTCCCACGTCGCCCATCTACCGACAAGATTGCTGTTCGCCAGGAGCACACGCGGAGCCGACTGATGCGTTCTGAAGACACCCACGGGTTTTCCACTCTGGATCAGGAGCGTCTCGTCATTCTCGAGGCGCCTGAGCGTCGTGACTATCGCCTCGAACGACTCCCAGTTGCGCGCAGCCTTCCCCGTCCCCCCGTAGACGACCAGATCATCGGGACGCTCGGCGACGTCGGGA
>DATAIM010000399.1:0-3923 GCA_036262655.1 Gemmatimonadaceae bacterium
GATCTGGTCAGAATGATCGGGGCGGCCGAGCTTGCGAAGAACCCCGGGCTGGACGTCCGCGACGTTGCGCGAATACTGGGCTTCGCTTCATCATCGCATCTTGCTGTCACTGCTCAACGGGTGCTTGGCACCCGCCCCGCATCGCTGTCCCGACTCCGAACGATCGACCTCATCGACCGCTTCACGCAGGGACGTACGCGCTCCCGCGGGTAGGCCCTGCTTCTGCCGCGCGTGGGTGGATGTGGAAGCAACAGCGTGGTCGCGCGTCGCGCAGTGCTTCGAGGAGGTGCCCGACGAGCGGCACGTACGCGCGGGAAAAGAGGGATCCTGCGAGTGAAGTGAGCTCATAAACCGTGGATGCTTGCACCACCCAGATGCTTGTGATATTTTTCACAAGCCCGGAAAGCTCCCGAGTTTCCCCCCGAAAACGCTCCCAGCCCCTCCCAAAATATGGCAACGGCAACCTCTCTCCGACCTGGCGAAATCAAGGACATCCTGCTTCGCGAAATCGAAGCGGCCGACCTCCGTGACCTCGACGTCGAAGAAGTCGGTACCGTCCTCGAAGTAAAGGACGGTATTGCCCGCATCTACGGACTCTCCAAGGCCATGTCCGGCGAGATGCTCGAAGTCACCGCCTCAGAGACGGGCGAAAAGATCACCGCCCTCGCCTTGAACCTCGAAGAAGACAACATCGGCGCCGTCATCCTCGGCGACTATCTCATCCTCAAGGAAGGGGATGAGGTACGACGGACCGCCCGCGTGCTCGAAGTCCCCGTCGGGCCCGAGCTCGTCGGCCGAGTCGTCGATCCGCTCGGCCGGCCAATCGACGACGGCGGACCGATCAGCGCGAGCCATGCGCGGAAAGTCGAATCACCCGCGCCAGGTATCATCGTTCGCCAGCCAGTCAAGGAGCCGCTTCAGACAGGCATCAAGGCGATCGATTCGATGATCCCCATCGGCCGTGGGCAGCGCGAGCTGATCATTGGCGACCGCGGCACCGGGAAGACGGCCATCGCGGTCGACACGATCATCAATCAGAAGGGAACAGGCGTCATCTGCGTATACGTCGCGATCGGACAGAAAAACTCCACTGTTGCTGCCGTCGTCGAGAAGCTTCGCCAGGCGGGCGCAATGGAATTCACCATCGTCGTCGTCGCCGGCGCGTCCGACCCGGCCCCGATGCAATACATCGCTCCGTACTCGGGTTGCGCGATGGCGGAGTACTTCATGTACAACGAAGGGAAACCGACGCTGTGCGTGTACGACGACCTCACCAAGCAGGCCGCTGCCTACCGGCAGCTGTCACTCGTTCTTCGGCGCCCTCCTGGACGCGAGGCGTTCCCGGGTGACGTGTTTTATCTGCACTCCCGTCTCCTCGAGCGGGCTGCGAAGCTGCGTGAAGATGCTGGCGTAGTCGACGAGAATATTCAGAAGCCGGGAGGATCTCTCACCGCCCTTCCAATCATCGAGACACAGGCCGGTGACGTGTCGGCTTACATTCCGACGAACGTGATCTCGATCACGGACGGCCAGATCTTCCTCGAGGCAGATCTCTTCTATTCCGGAGTCCGTCCCGCGGTCAACGTCGGCATCTCCGTCTCGCGCGTCGGCGGGTCTGCCCAGATCAAGGCGATGAAGACCGTCGCCGGCCGCCTCCGGCTCGATCTCGCGCAGTATCGCGAGCTCGAAGCGTTCGCGTCATTCGCCTCAGATCTCGACGCCGCGACAAAGCGGCAGCTCGAGCGTGGTGCGCGCACAGTCGAGATCCTGAAGCAGCCGCAGTATCAGCCGATGCCGGTAGAGAAGCAGGTGATGATCATCTATGCCGTGACGAACGGCTTCCTCGATACGATTCCAGTCAACGAGATCAAGGCCTGGGAGCAGGACTTCCTCGACTTCGTGAACGCACAGTTTCCACAGGTGCCGAACGCTATCCGCACAGAGAGAGCGATGTCGAAGCAGATCGAGGCTGACCTCCGAACAGCGGTCGAGCAGTTCAACAATTCACGTGGTTCCGGCAAGGCCGCGTAATCGATGGCCAAAGGTCGCGAGCTGAAGGGGCGCATCCGCTCCGTCGAAAACACGCGGAAGATCACCCGCACGATGGAGATGGTCGCGACCTCGAAGATGAAACGCGCGCAGGATCGCGTGCAGGCTGCGCGGCCATATGCGAACAGTCTGGCTGAAGTGATCGCAAGCCTGTACTCGCCGGAGCTTGCGGAGCGGTTCCCGCTTCTTCGCCAGCCGGCGAAGGTGAATCGCGCGGCGGTGATACTGCTCACCTCCAATCGGGGTCTCGCAGGTGGCTTCAACTCCAACCTCATCAAGGAGGGTCGCAATCTCCTGCGCCGCCTCGATGGTGAGGGAGTCGAAACCGAGCTGCACGTGGTGGGAAAAAAAGGCCTCGGCTACTTCAAGTACATAGGCCGCGCGATCGAGTCGAGCCGTATCGACATAACCGACCGGCCAACCGCCGAGAACGCGTCGGAGCTTGTTAACGGGCTGATCGATCAGTTCGTCGCTGGAACTCTCGACGCTGTATATGTCGTATATGCGAAGTTCAACTCGGCGCTCTCTACTCCGCCGACGGCCGAAAAGATTCTCCCTGTGACTCCGCCGGACACGAGAGGCCCGCGTCCCGATTACATCCTTCACCCTTCGGCTGAAGCGATCCTCACAGAGCTTCTGCCGCTCTATGTCCGCAACGCTGTTTATCGCGCTCTTGTGGAGACTGCCGCAGGCGAGCAGAGCGCGCGCCGCACCGCAATGAAGAACGCAACCGACAACGCCGGCGACATTCTCAACGTGCTTCGCCGTACATATAACCGCGCCCGCCAGGCGCAGATCACGCAGGAAATCGCCGAGATCGTTGGCGGTTCCGCTGCACTGGAGGGATAGACATGGCTACCGCAGTCAGAGGGCAGGGAAACATCGGCAAGGTCGTGCAGGTAATCGGACCGGTTCTCGACGTGGAATTCGAGTCCGAGCAGCTGCCCGAGCTTTACAACGCGATCACGATCGACAGCAAGTCCGACGGCGGTGCTGATATCCGCGTCACGTCCGAGGTTCAGCAGCACATCGGGCGCAACCAGGTTCGCGCAGTCGCCATGTCGGCGACCGACGGTGTGGTCCGTGGAATGGAGGCGATCGATACGGGCGCTCCGATCAAGGTCCCGGTCGGCGCCGCCGCACTTGGGCGCATTCTCAACGTGCTCGGCGAGCCTGTCGACAACGGTGCTTCGATCGGCGCCGAAGTGGAGCGGTGGCCTATCCATCGCAAAGCCCCGGAGTTCGCGAACCTCGAGCCCAAGACCGAAGTCTTCGAGACGGGAATCAAGGTTGTCGACCTGATTGCACCGTTCGTGAAGGGCGGAAAAATCGGACTGTTCGGAGGCGCCGGCGTAGGCAAGACGGTTGTCATTCAGGAGCTGATCAACAACGTCGCGAAGGGCCACGGCGGAAAGTCCGTGTTCTGCGGAGTGGGTGAGCGCACACGCGAAGGGAACGATCTCTATCTCGAGTTCAAGGAAGCGGGCATTCTCGACAACGTCGCTCTTATCTACGGCCAGATGAACGAGCCGCCGGGTGCGAGACTTCGTGTCGGGCTCTCCGGTCTCACCGTCGCCGAGTATTTCCGCGACGTCGAGAACCAGGACGTGCTCGTGTTCATCGACAACATCTTCCGCTTCACACAGGCCGGATCCGAAGTCTCGGCCCTCCTTGGAAGAATGCCGAGTGCCGTCGGTTATCAGCCGACACTGGCAACGGAGATGGGCGACCTTCAGGAGCGCATCACTTCGACCAAAAAAGGCTCGATCACCTCAGTCCAGGCGGTCTATGTGCCGGCGGACGATCTTACCGACCCGGCCCCGGCGAACACGTTCGCGCACCTGGATTCGACCATCGTGCTCGAGCGCTCCATC
>DATAIM010000400.1:0-4278 GCA_036262655.1 Gemmatimonadaceae bacterium
AGCTGCTCCATCCGCCGGCTATCGAGGATGTCGATATTCGGATAGCTCGCCAGCAATCTGGGCGGCACAGTGAAGAAAAACCGCCGCGGCTCGAACTGATGATCGTCTATCCGGCGGTCGATTGCGGAGAGAGTGCGGTCCCCAACTGTGAACACGCGATCACTGACGATGTTTCCCTTCTTCTGTGCGATGATTCCGCGAAGCCGCGCCGATCCGATTTTCGCAATTGCCTGAAGCCCGTAATTCCCGCTCGGAATACCCGCGGTGATGAAACGCGAAAGAGGTGGCTGGAAGGTGACGTTGCCAAGCTCGATTCGCTGCACAAGGTCGTTTCCCCTTCCCTCGTAATTGACCGAGATGTTGTTGGAGCCGTCGAACTCGCGCTGCGTGTCGTAGTCGACGTCGACGTGGATGCGCTCTGCTATCACTCCCCCTGACCGCGCGTTGAACTGGAAGTCGATCAGCGGGAGAAAGTTGCTTTGGCAGTCGAAGACGGGCTGGATGAACCCGCTGACCGCGCAGCGTTCGTTCAGATTCTTCTCGGCTCTGAGCTCCATGCGCGCATTGAGCTGAAGCGCGAGATCGGAATGCTCGGAGATGATGTCCCCGGCGCGAGCTGCGACTTTTCGCTGTGACTTGTCCTGCTGCTCTGCTGCAAACGACGGTGGCTTCTCAGCCGTCGCAAAAGTCGAAGCGGCGACTTGTCCCCACACTGACTGGATGATCGTCCGCATGTTCTGCTGAAATGCCGTCGCGCGCGCCGCTTCGATTTGCTCCACCGCGCGACGGTAGCTCTCTCGATCAGCGCGGGAGAGAACTGTAGGGAGACGCATTGGCAGCGTGTCCGTTCCGAGCCGGATTCGAAGACGGGGAGGGGTGGGAACCGTGTCCGTTGGAGAAGTGACCGAATCACGCTTCGGGACCGTTACGGAATCGGCTCGTGCCGACTGAGCACCCGCAACTCCGCCAATACAGGCGAGCGCGATGAGCGAGCATATCGAGCCCACAAGGTGTACGACAGGTAACCGTGGCCCGCGCGAAGTCGCCGCGGGGTCACAGCTGCATCGGCCCCCCGTATATTTCACCCCGTGAAGATACTGCACAAATACGTTCTCAAGGAGCATTTAGGGCCCCTCATGTTCGCCATGACCGCCCTTACTTCGCTGCTCCTTCTGCAGTATATCGCAAAGAGGTTCGGCGAGCTGGTGGGCAAGGGATTGCCGTGGAGCGTGATCGTCGAGTTCCTGATGCTGTCGCTGCCATTGACGATCGCTCTGTCGCTCCCGATGGCCGTGCTCGTATCGACACTTTACGCGTTCAGCCGGGTTGCGGCGGAAAACGAGATCACGGCGATGAAGGCGAGCGGGGTCAGTCTCCGGAACGTGCTCACACCCGTACTCTGGGCGGCGGCGGGAGTTACGCTGTTCATGCTCGGGTTCAACGATCAGGTTCTTCCGCGCGCAAATCACAAGCTCCGCTCTCTTCAGGGAGACATCGCGCAGAAAAAGCCGACATTCGCGCTGCGCGAGCAGGTGATCAACGAAGTCAGCCCGGGCAAGCTCTACCTGCGCGCGGGGAGGCTGTCGCAGACATCCAATTCGATGCGCGACATCACCATCTACGACATGGGTGATCCCGGGCGCAGGCGCACCATATACGCTGACAGCGGGACCATGGCGATGTCGCCCAACCAGGCCGACCTCCAGTTAACGCTATACAGCGGCAGCGTCCTCGATGTTCCAACTAACGCGCCCCAGCAGCTTCAGCGCCTCTATTTCAAGACGCAGCTGACACGCGTGGCCGGGGTTGGAAATGCATTTCAGAAAACGGAGAACGACAACTTCAAGGGTGAACGTGAGATGTCGATCTGCGAGATGGAGCGCAACGCGAAGGAGGCGCGGGGACGCTTCGCCGAGGCGAAGAAGGAGTTTCGCGAAAAGGTGGCGCTGGCGAGGAAGCGGAAGGTAAAGCTGGACCAGGAAGTTCTCGCTACGAAGACGACACTGCCGATCGACATTGGCCTGGGCGGCGCGTACTGCGCTTTGCTGTCGAGGCTTGGCGTGAAGGAGCTCGTGGCACAGACGCCCGCGAAGCCGACACCTGTTCAGGACACGATAACCGACAGCGTCAAGGCTCGGACGGACTCGGCGCGCAAGGGCATTGACTCCGCGGCCGCGATTTCTGGTCCCGTAGTGCCTCAGGTGGATTCGCCGGTCCGGCCTGTAACGCCTCCCGCCTCCATTCGCGTCAAGCCGCCCATCACCATGGCGGGACCGAGCGTGCCGGCGATGCCTCTCGATGCTAGAGGGAACCTGACAAATCCCAACCTGCGCCAATCCGCGACGTACTCACCCCTGCCTTCGGGCGAAGTCGTGCCCGTCGAGATCATACCCGGCCAGATTGAAGGTGCCCGGCTTCGCGTGATGGACACGATGCGGAGCATCAACCGCTATGACGTGGAGATCCAGAAGAAGTTCGCACTCGCTGGTGCCTGCTTCATCTTCGTTCTCCTCGGCGCACCAATCGCATTGCGGTTCCCCCGCGCCGGAGTTGGACTGACGATAGGCGTGAGCCTCGTCGTGTTCGGACTCTATTACGTAGGGCTGATCGCAGGCGAGTCGCTTGCCCGCCGGGGAATGGTGCCGCCCTTCGTCTCGATGTGGATCGCGAACGCAGTCTTCTTCGCGCTCGCTCTCATCCTGCTAGCGAACATGGGCAAGGAGTCGGGCTCTTCGCGAGGTGCGGACTTTGGCGAGATCCTCGACAACCTCCGCTATCGCTTGCGACGCGGCCCTGTGAGGGTGGCCGCGCGAGTCAACCCCGGGCCCAGCAGCTCGTGAGCCTGGTCCGCCCGCTCGACAAGTACGTTTTTTCCGAGTGGTTCAAGATCTTCCTGGCGACGGCGCTTGGATTTCCCCTGCTCGTCATTCTCTTCGACGCGACCGACAACCTCGACAAGTATCTCGCGAAGAAGCTACCGCCCGGCGACATTGCGATGAGCTACGTGTACGGGCTGCCGGATTCGGTGTTCATGATTCTCCCGGCCGCGGTGCTGTTCGCGACAGTATTCTCCATCGGTGCGTTCACGCGTCACTCGGAAATCACCGCGAGCAAGGCATCGGGGGTAAGCTTTTACCGGTTCATCGCGCCGATTTTTCTGGGAGCGGTGATCGCGAGCGGGATGGGCCTCGCGATTGGGGAGTATGCGCCGCTGGCCACCAAGAAGAAGCTCGCACTGCTGGACCGGCAGACCGTCACCAACCTGAGTCAGCGCTTCAACTTTACGTATTCGGCTGATGCAGGGCGGGTATACAAGGTCCAGACGCTGTACGTCGCGCGGAAGACGATCGACGGGATCACGATAGAGCGAAAGGGAAAGGGTCCTCGCTATCCCTCCTATATTCTCGCGGCGAACGCGGCAACTTACCGGCCGCGCGATGGCTGGAAGATCAACAGTGGGACGATGCACCTGCTGACCGATTCAACCACGAACATCACCTTCGCGTTCGATTCTGCTCGCGACAACCGGTTCAGAGAGCTGCCACAGGATCTGATGGTAACACCCAAAGCGCCGCAGGACATGAACTTCAAGGAGCTCGGCCGATTCATTCGCGCGATGGAGCGATCCGGCGCCGATGTGAACGTGCTGAAGGTCGAGCGGATGCTCAAGATCGTGATCCCCATCACGAGCGTGATAATTCTCCTGTTCGCGGCATCGCTCGCGACGAGCACGCAGCGCGGCGGCGCGGCCTATGGCGTCGGGCTCGCGCTTGGAACGACTGTCGTTTTCATCTTCCTGGTGCAGCTCACGAAGGGATTGGGAGGCAACGGCCTCATCCCTCCCGAGATCGCGGCCTGGACGCCAAGCATTGTATTCGGGGTGCTCGGCGCAATTCTCTTCGCGCGAGTGCGCACTTGATGCGCGCTGTGAAGGGTTTGTTCGCGCGAGTCGGAGAGAGGGGCTATTTCCTGCGCGACATCGGGCGGGGATTGCAGGATCCACGCACCTATGGGAGGGAGACGATCCGGCAGATGCGCAACATCGGCGTCGATTCACTTCCTCTCGCCGCCATCGTCGCTGCATTCATCGGAGCGGTCACTGCCTTCCAGACACGTTACCAGCTTTTCGGTGGAGTTCAGCTATCGGTCGTAGGACTGATCTCGCGTCAGTCGATCGTGCTCGAGCTTGGCCCTCTTTTGACGGGGCTTGTCCTGACAGGCCGCGTTGGCGCGCGTATCACTGCCGAAGTCGGAACCATGCGTGTCACGGAACAGATC
>DATAIM010000401.1:0-5801 GCA_036262655.1 Gemmatimonadaceae bacterium
ATCGCCAGGTAAGGCCGAAGCTCCGCTACCGGAACCGGACGAAGCTTCGCTGCGGCGAGCAGGAGCTGCATCATCCGCGCGTCATCCGCACCTGGACTGGCAAGGCCCCTCAAAATCGCCGCGCGTGCGGGAGCACCGATCTCACCGAGGGCCCACGCAGCTTCACGCGCAACTCGCGGCGTCCCGGCCAATGCACGCTCCAAGGCCGGAACAGAAGCGGAATCGCGAAGCAATCCGAGGGCATAAGCGGCATTGGAAGCGACCTGCCGATCGACGTCTCGCAACAGTTCTCTCAGCGTCGTCGCTCCAGGCAAACCGTGCGCAGACCCAAGCTGTCCGATGGCGAGCGCCGCCGCGGCGCGAAGCGGGGACCAGGTCGTGGCGAGCGCGCTGTCGACGACTGCCCTGTTGAAGGTGCGCGAGTCGGTCATCGAGAGCGTGCGAGCATAGAGCCGCGTCTCGGACGCGGACGGCGCTCTCACCGAAACCTGGCCGCGTAGTGTTGTCGAGGCCGCACCTGAGAACAACAAGACGAGGGCGACGCTACGCAATTGCATTCTCCAGTACAGAACGAAGGTGATTGGGCATTGCTATGAGCCTTCCCTCGGCGTTGATGGATGCGAGAACGGTACGCGCTGTGGCGAGCTTCGCGCCCGTCTCAACGTTCTCGATCGTGTAGTCGAATGTGACGCTTCGCGACCTCGCTTCGGTGAGCACGGTTCTCACGCGAACCATGTCCTCGTACTTCGCGGACCCATGATACCGGATCGAGGCGTCGATGACAGCCAGGCCAATGCCCTGGCGCTCGATCTCTCCGTAGGGTGTGCCGAGCTTCCGTATCAGGTCCGTGCGTCCCATCTCGCACCACACCAGATAATTCGCGTGATACACCACCCGCATCTGGTCCGTTTCGGCATAACGAACACGAAACTCGATTTCGCTCGTCACCGGAGCGGCGCTTACGGCGGTCATTGCTCAATAAGATAAGGGGTTGCTAACATTCGCGAGTGCTTCCTGCCCCGTGCTATGTCATCTCCGATGCTCACCTGGGCGTAGCATCGCTCCCCATCGAGAAATCTCTCGTCGCATTTCTGCGCCGGCTCGAGGGCCGTGCCGGCTCGCTGCTCATCAATGGCGACCTTTTCGATTTCTGGTTCGAGTGGAAATCCGTCATTCCGCGCAACAGCTTCCGCGCGCTTGCCGCGCTCGCTGATCTGCATGACAGTGGGATCCCGATCCTCTGGATTGCGGGGAATCACGACTGCTGGGGAGATGAAATTCTGCGGCGGGATATCGGAGTCGAGTATCATCTCGGACCCTGGGAAGGATCTCTGGCGGGTTGGAAGGCGCGAGTCGAGCACGGTGACGGGCTGCGCGAGAAGGAAGATCGCGGGTATCGATTTGTGCGGCCCGTGATGCGCAACCGCGCCGCCATTCGCGCATTCCGCGCTCTTCATCCCGATTGGGCGAGCTGGCTGGCGAACGGCAGCTCCGGGGCGAGTCGCACCTATCGCTCGCGCGATGAAGGCCGTGGTCTGCGGGCAATCGCAATGCGGGAGCTTACCGCGCACCCCGACATCGAGCTTCTCATCTACGGACATTCGCATGTTGCGACTCTGGAGCGAACCGCGGCGGGCGGCGTCTTCGCGAACGCGGGATCGTGGCTCGACGCACCCACGTTTCTTCGTGTCACCGCGGAGTCGATCGAGCTCCGCAGCGCGCGCGACGGATCAGCCGAGGGTGACTGTCTCTACTCGGTCGATAGAAGATCCGAGAAAGCGCTGTCCGACACGTAGGAACTGTTCGGGGGCATCGGAAGCGATGAAGCGATAACGCGCATCATCCGTCCTTTCGTGCGCCAGGCCTGTTTCACGAAGTGTCTGCGCCGTCTCCGCTGCGGTTTCCGCGGCGCTGTCGATCAGGCGCACTTCGCGCCCCACGGCGTTTCCGATGACCGCTTTCAGCAGCGGGTAGTGAGTACAGCCGAGAACGAGTGTATCCACATCGCAGTCCGACAATGGATCGAGATATTCCTTGGCGATGAGCCGCGTCGCGTCCTTGTCGAGCCAGCCTTCCTCGACGAGCGGAACAAACAGCGGGCACGCCAGAGCGGTGATCTCCGCACTCGGCGCAACGGCAGCAATGGCATGTTCGTATGCACGTGAGCTGATGGTTCCCTGAGTGCCTATAACTCCGACTTTTCCGCTCCGCGTTACTTTTGCCGCTGCTCGCGAGCCGGGCTCGATCACCCCGACGATCGGGAGATCGTTCTCCGCTCGAAGCGCATTGAGCGCATGCGCTGTAGCCGTGTTGCACGCGATCACGATTGCCTTGACGCCCTGACCCCGCAGGAAGCTGGTTATTTCCCTGCTGTAGCGAAGAACGGTGTCGGGGCTTTTCGGACCGTACGGAACCCGCGCCGTATCGCCGAAGTAGATGATGCTCTCGTTCGGCAGCTGCCGGATCAGCTCGCGAACGACTGTAAGGCCACCGATGCCGGAATCGAAAACGCCGATTGGTGCTGCACTGCTCGCTTGCAGCCCGTCGCCACGAATCGCGGAAACCATCTGAAGGTCTTCTACCAGCTCACCCGGGCGAAAACCTGAAACCCTCGCTCGCCTGAGCTCGCCTGGACGTTGGCCTTGAAGTCCTGAAGGTTCGCGGCGACATACGCGTCCGCCCCGGCGAAGAGATGGTTGAAAAGCACAGCGGCAACCCAGTCCTCGAGGTGAGTCCGCCTCGCCTTTACACGTCCAGCGAGATTAGGATTTCGAAACGCGACGGTCACCTTCGGCTGGCCAGTGATACTGTCGATCACGGGTCTGCCTTCAATGTCTGTAACCGGAGTGACAAGCGTATCGGAGCGAGCGCTCTTTGCCTTGTCGAGGTCGAACCATGACTTCGCCGACATTGCCAGCGTCGCCGCCTCGGCGGTGAGAAAGATTCCTGCCGCTTTCGGCCTCCCAAGGCGCATCTGCATTGTGCCGGGAAGAAGAAGTGACGTGAGGAAAGCGCGCCGCGGCGACACGAGATTCTTCTGCGTCGAGTCTGGAAAAAGAGTGCGTGATGAGGTCGCGACGCCGGCGCGTGTGCTGTCGGTCCGCTGCGCGGCGACGGGCGATGCGGCAGCAGTTGCGATGAGCGCGATGCAAGCGACAGAAATGGCGGGAGAGTGTGGGAATCGAACCCACCCGGCCCGACAAGGTCGGGTCACACCAGTTTTGAAGACTGGGGAAGCCACCAGGCCCCATCCACCCCCGTGCTCAGTCGACCACGATGGCAAATCTATCTCGATCGGTGACTTCGCCTATTTCCGTCGCAGTTTCCACACGCGAAAGATACTGTGTTGCACCGTCGGGAGGCACAGCGACAAGCAGGCCGCCGGAAGTCTGCGGATCGTGAAGCAATGCACGAGTTCCCGGGTCATCGACCTTCCACTCCACTAGCGCTTCCAGGTATTGCGCATTGCGCTTGAGACCGTCATTCGACGCACCGCCCGCCCATGAATCCGCGGCTCCGGGGAGCAGCGGAATATTCGCCGAGTGGATCAAAAGCGTGACGTTGCTCGCGCGAGCAATGTGCGACGCGTGGCCGAGGAGCCCGAAACCCGTAACGTCGGTTGCACATCTCGACTTGACGGCGAGCGCCGCACGACTGGCCGGGCCGTTCAGCGTCCGCATCTGCGCCACCATTTCCCGCGAGACAGCGTCAGTCACTATCGAGCGGAACTTCTCGTCTCCGGCCGACGCTCGCTTGAGCGCCGTCGCGAGAATTCCATTGCCGATCGGCTTCGTGAGGAATAGCCGATCACCTGGTTCCGCGCCGGCGTTAGTGAGGAGAAATGACGGATGCGCGCGACCGGTAACTGAAAGTCCATACTTGAGCTCGGCGTCGATGATCGAGTGTCCTCCAACGATGTGCGCTCCCGCTTCGTGCACCTTGTCCAGGCCACCGCGAAGAATGTCGGTCAACACCGAGAGAGGAAGCTCTCCAGTTGGAAACGCGACGATGTTGAGCGCTGTCAACGGCTGCCCGCCCATTGCATAGACGTCAGAGAGAGCGTTGGCTGCAGCGACCTGCCCGAAGTCGTAGGGGTCGTCGACCATAGGCGCGAAGAAATCCACCGTCTGCACGAGCGCGAGATCGTCGGACAGTTGATATACGCCGGCATCGTCGAACGTCTCACGGCCAACCAGCAGCCGCGCATCGCTCAGCGATGGCAGCGGGCCGAGCACCTCGGACAGGTCACCCGGACCCATCTTGGACGCTCAACCAGCGCACCGCGCGAATGCAGTCAGCCTGAAAAGCTCCTCACGTGTCCTTGACGTACTCATCATTGCCTCTCGGTCGGGAAGTCCAGCCCGCGGCGTTGTTTCTCTACCGCGATTTCACAGCCGCGATCATGTCAATCTCCACGAGTCCGCCGCGCGGCAGCGCCGTGACCTGCACCGTCGAACGCGCGGGGCGGGCAGCACCGATCCACCTGGCGTATATCTCGTTGACCTTGGGGAAATCCGCCATGTCGTGGAGGTACACGGTGGTCTTTATGACATCGGTCCACTCGAGGCCGGCAGAATCGAGAACGGCCTGGAGGTTTTCCATCACACGCTCTGTCTGACCAGTCACACCGCCATCAACCATCTGGCCGGTAGCCGGATCGAGCGCGATCTGACCGGCGGAGAAAAGGAAGCCATTCGCGATTACCGCCTGTGAATAGGGTCCGATTGCCGCGGGGGCTTTTTCTGTCTTTACTTGATTCACGCTCAACCTCGCTGTTGCAGAAGTGAATACGCCGCAATGTTACACGATGCCCGTTGTGTCACGCCAGCTGACGCTCGGGCAGTCGAAAGAGAGCACGCGCGTTTCGCGCTACGATGAGTGCCATCTCCGATCTGTCTACAGCCCGCGCATCGGCAAGCCGCGCCACGGTCCTGCTCACCCATGCGGGCTCATTTCGCTTCCCGCGAAAAGGCACCGGTGCCAGATACGGGGAGTCGGATTCGGCGAGGATGCGATCGTCCGGTACAAGGCGGAGCAAATCATCATCGATCCATTTGCGAAACGTCACGATCCCGCTGAACGACACGTACCATCCGCCGGAAAGTGCTCGCTCGGCCAGCTCGTGCGAGCCCGTGTAGCAGTGAAGAACTCCGATGACTCCCTCGTGCGCCGCTTCGGAGATCATGGCCGCTGTGTCTTCTTCGGCGTCTCTCGTGTGAACTACTACAGGCAGGCGTGAGTCGCGCGCGATTTTAAGCTGCTCCGCGAACGCGACTCGCTGTTCACGTCGTGGAGAGTTCTCGTAGTGATAATCGAGGCCGCATTCGCCGATCGCGACGGCACCTGACCGAGCCTCCGCCAGAATGGCCTCGATATCCCGTGGGGGGTCAAATCCAATCGCGTCGTGAGGGTGCACGCCGACGGTGAACCAGATGAAGCCTCGACTGCCCGCCGCGATGGCCCGCGATGCGCGCGCGGCGCCAAGGACATCCCCGGCGCCGCTGCCAGAGCCGATGCAGACGATCGCTTCGGCCCCGCCTTGTCGTGCTCTCTCGATTACCTGGCCGCGGTCGCTGTCGAACGCCGGGTCGGCGAGGTGCGCGTGGCTGTCGATGTACCCCTGGAGATTCCCGCTTTCCTCGGCCATTTCCTCTCGATCCAGAGTAGCGTCGGGCTCGCGATATAGATCGAGCTGAACGTTCCGGTAAAGATACCGAACGCCATTACCCAGGCGAACGGCCGAATGACTTCCCCCGCAACGAAAAGGAGAGCCAGCGTGGCGGCGAGCGTCGTGGCGTGGG
>DATAIM010000402.1:0-6249 GCA_036262655.1 Gemmatimonadaceae bacterium
TAAACGGCAAGTCGTGGCCCCACACCGAGCGATTCACATTCACCGTCGGAGATACCGTCCGCTGGCGCTGGGTCAATCCTACGGCTTCAACCCACCCGATGCACTTGCATGGGTTTTACTACTCGGTGACAAGCGCTGGAACAATGACGAAGGACGAGGTCTATGCAGCGAGGGACCGACGGACGGTCAATACGGAACTGATGCGGGTTGGGACAACCATGGCTATGACGTGGGTTCCCGAAAAACCAGGCAACTGGGTATTCCATTGTCACTTCGCATTCCATGTTTCCGGAGAACGTGTTCTCGAGCCGAGGGTTATTCCGGCCGGTATGTCTTCCAGCGATCACTCCCACGCAATGCCGCACAAAATGGCGGGACTCGTCCTTGGCATTCACGTCAATCCACGGCCGGGCGAACGCTATGCGCAAGCAACAGAGCAACCGCGTAATCTCCGCCTGCTTCTGCAGTCATCGCCCAAAAGATTTGGCGTACAACCCGCTTACGGATTCGTGCTGCAGGACGGCGATCAGGAGCCAAAGCGCGACTCGGTATCCATGCCGGGTCCTCTTCTGCTTCTCAAACGCGGCCAGCCCGTTCGCATCACCGTCGTCAATCACCTCACGCAGCCAAGCTCCATTCACTGGCACGGTATCGAGCTCGAGAGCTTTCCTGATGGAGTGCCCGACTGGAGCGGAATGGGAAATCGGCTGATGGTTCCGATTGCGCCGGCAGACTCGTTCGTGGCTGAGTTCACCCCGCCTCGGTCGGGAACGTTCATGTATCACTCACACCTGAATGAATCAGTGCAGATCAATTCCGGCATGTACGGCGCGCTCGTCGTTGCGGATGATCCAGCGAAGTTCGATCCGTCGATCGACAAGATCGTGCTTGTCGGCGGTGGCGGTCCCGAGCCGATCCGCGGCGCGGATTTTCCTGGCTTCGTGAATGGATCCCGTCAGCCTGCGCCGATCACTATGGAAGCGGGCAAGACATACCGCCTGCGACTGATCAACATCCACCCGGAATGGCGCGTCGAATTCGCACTCGGAACTGACACCACCGTCGCGCACTGGAAGCCCATCGCCAAGGATGGAGCCGACCTTCCAGCCAATCAGCGAAAGTCGCGTTCCGCCTATCTCCTCACCGGTCCCGGAGAGACTGCGGACTTCGAGTTCACGCCCGCTGCTCCCGGCGACATGCGTCTTCAGGTGAAGACACGCCTGCCCGGCTGGATTATTCCGGTGGACGTGATCGTGACGGAGCCTCGCACCGTAAAAACCGCGACGAGATAGCAAGCTTACGAAGCAGCGGCGCGGACCCGAGCGCAAGTTTTGCACTTACCGCGCCCATGGCCAACCAACGACCAGGACCAGAGCGCTGCCGTCGCAAGTTTCTGAAATTTTTTCCCGAAGGATTCGACGACGAGACCTACGTCGACTGGGAACGTGACTACAAGTGGGAAGCTCACGAACGCTGGAACGCGCAGCTCAGTCAAGATGAGCTACGATCTCTTCTCGAGGCGAAAGAGTTCGCTGAAGTCGCACGGCGCGCGGTCACCATAGAGTCGCGCACCAACCTCCTCTTCTCATTCGAGAAAATGGCCATGCGCGACGCGGTCAAATCACGCGCCGGCGCCAGGGCATTCGCCGAAGGACTCCAGGATTTTCTGCATGGCTCGGGAGATCTGCAAACGAGGTTCGAGCGATGGATTGAAGTCGTGGCTGGGCTTCCGCGAAAACAGACGCGGGTACTCACCTGGCCGGTCACGACGGTATTCGGTTTCATCGCACAACCCGACATGCATGTATTCCTCAAGCCGATGGTTACCAAACGCGCCGCAGAGGAGTACGGATTCGAGTTTCTCTATCGCTCCCGGCCCAGCTGGGAGACGTACGCGAGCCTGCTTTCCTTCGCGAAAACGATCTGGAAGGACGTCCTTGATCTCCGCCCGAAAGACCTGATCGACATCCAGGGGTTCATCTGGGTGCAGGGCTCTGATGAGTACTAGCCCTTTCCTTTGTCAGGCGGGGGTCCCGCCAGGCCAATTGGAACGTGCGAAATCCGTTTGCCTGCCTCACTCCATTCACATAGCTTCCGGCGGTCAACCACTCTAAGGCAGGAAGCCGCAGGATGGAGCTCCGGGACCGCCTGCAATCCACACTTGGTAACGCGTATTCCGTCGAGCGTGAGCTTGGAGGCGGCGGGATGTCCCGCGTCTTCCTCGCTCAGGAGATCGCGCTCGGCCGCAATGTCGTTGTAAAGGTTCTCAGCGGCGAGATAACCGCTGGCCTGAGCAGCGAGCGCTTTGCGCGGGAAGTCCGGCTGGCCGCATCACTCCAGCACCCTAACATCGTGCCGGTGCTGACTACCGGCTCGGCCGACGGTATCCCGTACTACACGATGCCGTACGTGAAAGGCGAATCGCTTCGCGCACGGATGAAGGAGACTGGAACTCTTTCCCGCCGTCACGCAATCTCGATCCTGCGTGATGTAGCCCGCGCACTACAGTACGCGCATACCGAAGGGGTGATTCACCGCGACATCAAGCCCGAGAATGTTTTGCTCTCGGGCGATGCCGCAGTCGTTACGGATTTTGGCATCGCAAAGGCCATATCAGTCGCGCGTACTTCGGCAACGGATCAGACGGAGAGCGAAAGCGGATACACTCTTACGCAAGCCGGTTCAGCCGTGGGAACGCCCGCTTATATGGCACCGGAGCAGGTCGCGGGCGATAGCATCGATCACCGCGCCGACCTTTATGCCTGGGGACTTCTCGCGTACGAAGTTCTCTCCGGAGTGCATCCTTTCGCGGGAAAAACGAGCGCGGTTCAACTGCTTGGAGCGCAGCTCAGCCAGATTCCAGCACCGCTAGCCGATAAAATCCCCGACCTGTCTCCGCAGATCGCAAGTGTGGTGATGCGCTGCCTGAGCAAGTCGCCCGATGAGCGGCCTGCATCGGCCGCGGAATTACTCGACGATCTCGAGATCACCGCCGACACGCACGACCGGCAGCGCGTGACCCGGCCGTCCGTTCCTGCCCGCGCGGGAAGTCGCCGCTACCGTCTCGCCGCGATTGCACTCGCGGTCGTCGCACTCGTCGCCGTCGGTGTTTACGCGTACTCGATGAAATCGTCGAAGGCGGCATTACCGTCATCAGCCACGAGCTCTGTCGCTGTTTTGCCCTTCGCGGACGATCGCGCAGATTCCGCCAACGCCTACTTTGGCGAGGGCATCGCCGACGAGCTGATGACAGCGCTCGGCAAAGTACCCGGGCTGCGCGTTGCATCGCGGACTTCGGCGATCGCGCTCGGTAGACGTCGCGACCTCGATGTGCGCGAGATTGGTCGCCTCCTCGGCGTAGCTGCGGTAGTCGAAGGCACGGTGAGAAGAGCCGGCGGGCAGCTCCGGGTCACGGCACAGCTGACAAGTGCCTCGGACGGGCTCACGCTCTGGAGCGAAGCTTACGAGCGCGAGGACAAGGATGTCTTTGCCGTGCAGGATACGATCACTCAGGCAATCGTCGCCGCGCTTCGCCCCGAGCTCGCGGGAGGTGGCACCACCCCGGCGAATAACGCGCACAGTGGGCCCGGCACCACAAACGTCAAAGCGTATGATCTATACCTGCGTGGTCTGTATCTGCTCGAGCGGCGCGGTGCAGGTGTCGCTCAATCGGCTGAGTATTTCAGCCAGGCAATCAAAATGGACCCGCGTTTTGCCCGGGCGTTTGCAGGTCTCGCATCCGCACTCGAATTTTTTCCATACTTCGCGAATACGCCACCCACACAGGTCGAGGCGCGCGTACGCGCTGCTGCCGAACAAAGTCTCAAGCTCGACCCGACACTCGCCGAGCCAAGGGTTGCCCTCGCGATGGCTGATTGGCATGCATTCCGGTGGACAGAGGCGGAGGCGGCATTTCGCCGCGCGATTGCCGCAGATTCGACAGCGGCCGTCGCACACACACAGTACGGTCGTTACCTGATCAGTATCGCGCGTATTCCCGATGCCATCAGGGAATTACGAATCGCCCGCCGGCTCGATCCCTTTGCCCCTACGGCATCAGTGTGGCTGGCCCGCGCTCTCGGATATGCGGGCGATCGCGCTGCCGCGATGGAAGAGGTCAAGCGGGCGAGAGAGCTCGATCCCAACATCGTCACCACCCGAACGGTCGTCGTTTTCGATATCGTCGCCGCCGGACGACTCGATGAGGCTCGCTCGATCATCGCCGGCACCAATCCGAATGTGCCATTCAACGGTATGACCGCCCACCTCTATGAAGTCCTGGGCGACAAGACGCGCGCAGCTGCCCTTCGCGGGGAGCTTGATTCGACGCCCGACACTACCTGGATGATTCACACTGGTCGCGCGTATGCGTATCTGGCAACCGCTGATACCGCCCGAGTTTTATCCGAGCTGGAGAGCGGTATCGCCCAGGGCGAGATGATCCCGCAGTATCTCCCGCTGGTTGATCGCATCTTCGACAAGGTGAGACAAACTCCCCGCTTCGCAGCCGTTGTGCGGAAAGCAGGACTCGAAGGCCGGGGGCTGACCGGGCCGAACGGCGGTCGCCCGGCTCCATGAGCGAGCTGCGCGAGCAGTTACAACAGCTACTCGGCGACATTTACCAGCTCGAGCGCGAGCTCGCCGGTGGAATGTCGCGTGTATTTGTAGCCGAGGAGACGGCGCTGGCGCGGAAGGTAGTGATAAAGGTGCTGCCTCCGGAGACTGCCGCAGCTGTCAACGTCGCGCGATTCAGGCGCGAGATTCAGCTCGCCGCATCGCTGCAGCATCCGCACATCGTTCCCCTCCTCAGCGCCGGATCACGAGGCGATCTCCTTTACTACGTGATGCCGCTCATCGAGGGAGAATCGCTGCGTGCGCGTCTCCTTCGCACGGGCGAGCTTCCGGTGAGTGACGTCACGTGGATTCTTCGCGATGCCACGTTGGCGCTCGCTTACGCGCACAGCCATTCCGTCGTGCACCGCGACATCAAACCGGACAACATTCTTCTTACCGGGAAGTTTGCGGTCGTTGCTGATTTCGGCGTTGCGAAGGCAGTAAGTGAAGCGACGAGCGAGTCGAACATCACGTCAGCCGGCGTTGCACTCGGCACGCCGACCTACATGGCGCCGGAGCAGGCAGTCGCCGATCCCACGACCGATCATCGTGCCGACATTTATGCGCTTGGCGTAGTCGGATACGAGCTGCTGACGGGAACACCGCCATTCAGCGGTACTTCGCCGCAGATGATTCTCGCTGCGCACGTCACGCGGTCCCCCGATCATGTCACGAAGCATCGCTCCTCGGTTCCGCCAGCGCTCGCGAACATCATCATGCGCTGTCTGGAGAAGAAGGCCGCCGACAGGTGGCAATCAGCCGACGAGATCGCGCAGCACCTCGCATCGATCGCGACCTCGGGTGCAACCACACCAATGACGACTGCACCGTATGCGGCCGTCAGTGCAGTGAGAGAGGGGGCGCGCCGCTCGCGGCGGCCCGCAATTGGTGCCGCTTTTGTCCTCGGACTCGCCGCATTCGGGGCGATGGCATGGTTTGCCGGCCGTGGCACAGGCGGAGCTCGATTCGACGATCACCGCGTAATCGTCTCCGATTTCGAAAACCAGACGCGCGATCCGTCGCTCGATCCGATTGGTAAGCTTGCGTCGGACCTCTTGCGGCAAGGTCTCGCACAAACCGGTGTTGCCGAGGCAGTCGAGGCAATTGACGCGAAAGCCGCCGACAAGTCTGGCGAGGCGAAGCCGGGCCTTGTCGTCCGCGGCCGGTATTACCGTGAAGGCGGGAATATTCGATTCCAGGCGGAGATTCTCGATGCGCGAACCTCGCGAGTTGCGCGAGCGTTGAGCTCTGTCACCGGATCCGCCGGAAATCCCACACTGGCGCTGGAACAACTGCGTCCCCGCGTACTCGGGGCGATTGCGACTCTCAATGATCCGCTTATCGCGAACTGGGCGCGACAGACAACCGAGCCGCCGATCTTCGAAGCCTATCGCGCATATCGCACCGGTATCGACGCCGAGGTGCCGAGGGCCGGGACGCTGGAGGGGCAGCAAATTGAAGCCACTGAACACTTCCAGCGCGCAACGCAGATCGATTCGACGTTCGTTCTGCCGCTCGTCGAACGCCAGTTCACACCCAACGACAGCATTCAGCCTGCTCTTCTCTCACTCGAGAGAAACAGGGATCGGCTCACTCCGCTCGATCGAGCGCTTGTCGATTTCACCCTTGCTGAAG
>DATAIM010000403.1:0-4384 GCA_036262655.1 Gemmatimonadaceae bacterium
TCCGACGAGCGCCATCACGCCGAGACAGAAAAGCATCAGCGCCGGGTGTGACGTCCACCATTGACCGAGGCCGATGCGCTGTACTCTTGCGGCATGCATCAGCCAGAGCGGCGTGGCAATCGCGAACATCGCCAGTCCAACAACCTGGAGCACGGGCCACGCGGGGTTTGGAAAGCCGATCCGCGACACCCAGAAGACGGCACCAAGCACAGCGCTGGCCAACGAGCCCGCAGCGACTACCGTCTCGCGCGCATCGATGTCCTCGCTCAGCTCGAGGTAGGCGAGGACCGCTACTTTTTCCGCAAGCATTCCGTGGGCTGCCTGTCGAGCCTGCCGCTCTGATCGAATCGCAGCGTCAGCACGCGCCGGAATCCAAGGCGCAGCGCGCGCCGGCAGAGGACGGCTGGTGTCTCGTCATCAGGAGTCTGTGCCGTTCTCCGCGGCTGGTACAAACTGAGTCCATAGTAGGGGCTCAACCTGCATCCCGCGGGCGGCATCCCGTCGATCATCGATAAACCCGCGAGGGCAGGCACGACGAAGCCGGAAAAGGCGCACGCCCCCGGTCTGCTGAGAAGTGTCCAGTAACGCTCCTCTGTCTGCGGAACGAACACGGCAGTGTGCCGCTTCGACAGCGGCGAAAGGTTCCCAATCTCCAACAGACCGCGCACGGGGTTCGCATTGCGTGCGCTCCGGAGGCCGGCCTCAAGTATTGCAGGGTCTCGCATATGCGAGAGGCCCCGTATGCCCTCGGGAATTGCCCCCCTCGCCTGCACCGGGTAGAGCGCAGCTCGTGTGGCCGCGTTGGCACGAAGCATCCGCTTCGTCCAGTGAAGCGAGTTCCTCGACATGGACACGGCCATCGGGAGCAGTGCAAACGCAATCGCGAGCATTCGGAGATCAGTCCATCGCCACCTCGGAAGACGCGGCAGAAGTGTACCAACCCCTGCGAGGAGCAGACCGACCGAGACCCAGCGCTGGACGTCCGAGAAATAGAAGGCCGATCCGCCATCGATATGGATGACGAGGCCCGGAGCGACTCCTGCCAACGCCACCAGCCCCACGAGCTCGACATCGAGAATTCGCCTGTTACGAGCGAGCGTAAGGAAATCGCCAATCGTTCTCGCGCCCTCCTGGCGGAGGCGAAGCACCACATAGAAAGCGGACCAGAACAAATGGAAGAGAAAGAAGAACGGCCACCATTCGAGCGGCACGAATCCCTGGAGGAAATCGAGCGGGACGACACCTTCTCGATGCGCAGCAAGCGAGACGAGAGGGTACGTGATCCCGACCAGCAACGTCGCCAGAACAATGATGAGAATTACCGACCTTTTTCTGAACGCACCGGTTCGCAGCGCACCGTAGACGGCCGCGAGAAATCCGAGGACCATGAGCGAGATCTTCAGATATCCGAGCGCCACCAGGCCCGCGGGAAGCACAACTGCGAGGAAAACCCAGTCCTTGGCAGTGCCCCGATTTCGGAGCACCTCGTCTCCCCCGCACTGCCAGAACACAATAGTCGTCGCGAACAAGAGCAAGGCGACGGGGACGCCGACGGTGTAGGATTCGGAGATCATGAGATTCGACGTCCAGACACCGAGGGCATCCATCCCGGTGATGGGTATCATGCCGACTGTGGCGGAGAGAAATACGAGCCAGAAGGTCGGCCCGAGCCGAGGGTCGAACGCTCCGGCCTGTCTTGCATAGTCAAGCTTCATGTCAGCCATGCGCCGCTGGTAGATCGCGTACCGCGCCTCCAGCCCGAACGCGACGAGCCCACCGAAGAAGAAAGGAATCATCGTCACCGGAAATACGAGCTGATAGAACTCCATCACGCTCGTACCCGTGAGGTTCGACCACTGCGCGAACAGCCAGGGAGTGCCCCAGTGATACGACATATATGGGAGCCCATCCAATCCCATGCTCGGCACGCCATAGGTGCGGATCATGTTGCCGAGGGCGGCAAGTGTGATCCCGTCGTGGTGGACCTTTCCATCGAGCATGAGCATCTCGAGAAAGAGGGGACTCTTGTAGATCCGGCCCCAGACGACGCCAGCCGCCCACGTTGAGAAAAACCCGGCGGCAAGTATCATGGCCCCCGCCGCCCTCCAGCCACTGTGGCGCGCCCAATCCACGAACAGAATCAAAAAGCCGACTACGGCGAGGAGTGCCAGCGGTATGAACGGAGAAAAACCGATCAGGGGAACTGCCCAGCCCACGGCGCCGGCCAGAGCGATCGTGAGCAGCCAGAGAAACGAATACGAAGTACCCCAGCCGTATTCGAGCGTCCGGCGTCGTATCAGCATTCGTACCGCATAAGGGCTGTTGATCAGCAGAAGCGCGAGTCCCGCCGCCCGCACAACCGGCCACGGTGGGTTATCGAAGCCAATGCGCGCCAGCCAGTAGATCGCGGCGAGCCCCATCGCCATCACCGACGCACCCATTGCTACAGTGCCGAACGCACGCCCGACAGCCTCTGCGTTCTGACCCGCCAGACTGTCGACCGCGTCGAGATACCGTGGCTTGCTTACGGCAGGCCGATAGATGCGCTCGCTCAGAAGCCCGTCGACCGGCCGACTACGTAGAGTGGCCGCTGCTTCACCTCGTCGTAGATCCGGCCGATGAACTCGCCGATCACCCCGAGGCAAATGAGTTGTACGCCGCCGAGAAAGAGAATCACCACGATCGTGGATGCCCAGCCGCGGGTCATCTGGCCGTGACCGAACACTCGCTCGATGATGAACGCGACGAGAAGGATGAAGCTCACCGCCGATGCGAAGAAACCGATGTACATGGCAACGCGAAGAGGCGCTTTCGACAACGAAAGAATCCCGTCCACGGCAAGGCCAACCATTCTCCTGAACGGATATTTCGTTTCTCCGGCGAATCGCGCAGGCCTTTCGAAAAGAATTGCTGTTTGCCGGAATCCGAGCCACGCTCGCAACCCGCGGACATAACGGTTACGCTCCGGCATCGCATTGAGCAGATCGACAATCTGCCTGTCCATCAGACAGAAGTCGCCCGTATCGGGAGGCACTTCGACGTCGGTAAGGCTGCGAAGGATCCTGTAATAAAGAAAGTAGGCCAGCCGCTTCAGGCGGCCCACGCCCTCCCGTCGCTGCTTCTGGGCGTATACGACCTCGAAACCCTCTTCCCACTTCGCCAGCATCTGCGGGATCAGCTCGGGCGGGTCCTGCAGATCGGCATCGATCACGACGACCGCCTGGCCGGACGCTGAGTGCAGGCCGGCCGTCACGGCGGCCTGGTGGCCGAAATTACGCGAAAAGTGAATTGCCTTGAATCGCGGGTCGGACCGCGAGATCTGATCGAGCATCTGAGGCGTTGAGTCCCTGCTTCCGTCGTTGACGAAAACAACCTCAAAGGATGAGACAGACGGCGCGAGGACCTGCAGAAGACGGGAGTGTAGTGCCTCGATCACCTCCTGCTCGTTGTACACAGGAACGACCACCGAGAGGAGCGGGCGCGCGGGGTCTGCGGAGCGGGGCCTCCCTTCTATGGGGTCTTGCATCGGGTCTCAAAATATTGGATATCGACCAAGGCGGCGAGGCCGAAGGGGAAGAATCAGCTGAGCGTCAATGCGTTCGTGGCTCCATCCACCACACACTCCACAGGCCACGCTTGAGCTTCCGTGTTGGAGCATGGGTCCGCGTGATCTGAGCGAGGTGATCCCCGAACCACTTCACGGTATCCGTGTCGTGCTGGATCAGCCATCCGGCGGCCCGTTTCGCCCCGTTACGATCGATGTAAACCTGGCGCCGCTCTGGAGACAGTGTGCCGATGATCTCGTAAGGCTTTGGTAGCCACGATCTTTCGCTCATGAGCCGGCTTGCCCCGGGCCCACGCCATGCCGGGAGCAAGAGACGCCCGTCGGCGATACGGACAACGGGGTCCGCCGGGCTCCCGCCTGCCTCCCGCAATGCAGTCTCGAGCTCTTCATCCATGAGCGGCAGCTGATCAGTGAATCTCGCGAGCGGCAGCTGCGGTGTGCGCAGGTTGCCTGCGAGACCGGGATGGCCAATCGTGAGCGCGACCGGTATGGCGAAAACCGGGATAATGCCGACGCGCACCACTGGGTTCCAGACGGGTCGTCCGGCACCCTTGACCACGATCAATAGAATGGCCACGGCAAACAGCAGGACGGGCAGGAGACTGAGAAGATTGACCGGATGACTTCGCGACACAAAATAGCTGCTCAGCGACCACACTCCGCCCCAGATCCCCGCTCCGACTACCAGACGGAAGTCGTGCGGGTCCTGGATTACGAGCGCGACGACGATAGTCGACACCACAAAAAACAGCAGGAGGAGATACCAGACCGCACCCGCCGTTGCGATTGGCAGCGCGCCGAATCCGCGACTGTACAACA
>DATAIM010000404.1:0-2500 GCA_036262655.1 Gemmatimonadaceae bacterium
GGGATCAGTTCCCGGCCGCCGACCTCACGCTTTTGATGGGCATGGATTCCATCCGGACGATGGACCGCTGGAGGCGACCGCAAAGAATTCGCGAGCTGGCGAAAGTAGCGGCGCTGGCGCGGGGCGAGAGCCCCGCCGAACCTCCTCCTGAGGGAGTGATCGTGGTGACCACGCGGCGCATCGACGTATCTGCATCAGAGGTACGCGCGCGTGTCGCCGCGGGAAAATCTATACGCGGATTCGTCGCTGAATCGGTGGAGCGGTACATCTCCGCCGCTGAACTATACAAGGGCCCCGCCGGGAAGGTCGTGCGGCCTGGGAGCCAGAGGAAACAGGAATGTTAAAGGGGATGTTGACGGGCGTATTCGGCACTCGCCACGATCGCGAGAAGAAGCGGGTTCAGCCGATCGTCGATCAGATCAATGAGGAGTACCAGCGGCTCGAGTCCGTCTCGGATGATGAGCTGCGGTCGCAGACGGAGCG
Organism: Gemmatimonadaceae bacterium; assembly: GCA_036262655.1. Classification (GTDB taxonomy): domain Bacteria; phylum Gemmatimonadota; class Gemmatimonadetes; order Gemmatimonadales; family Gemmatimonadaceae; genus UBA4720. The sequence goes on from DATAIM010000404.1 coordinate 484, forward strand.
GTTCCGCCAGAGAATCGCCGAGGCAACGGGAGAGCTCGAAGCCCGGGTTGCCGATCTGAAAGAGCAAAAGCGGATAACCGCCGACGCGGCTGAGCGCGAGGAGATCGATCTGGAGCTTGGCGGCGCGGATGGTCGTGGAGGCGTCGAGGGAGAGCTGCGCGAAGCGACGGCGGAGATCCTGGACGAGCTGCTGCCGGAAGCGTTCGCCACTGTGCGCGAGGCGGCGCGGAGACTCGTTGGAACCACGGTGAAGGTGACCGGGCAGGAGATGCAGTGGAACATGGTGCACTATGATGTGCAGCTCATGGGCGGGATCCAGCTGCACCTCGGACGCATTGCCGAGATGGGTACGGGCGAAGGAAAGACGCTGGTGGCTACGCTTCCGCTCTATCTGAATGCGCTCCCGGGAAAGGGTGCCCACCTTATCACTGTCAACTCGTATCTCGCCCGGCGTGACTCGGAGTGGATGGGTCACGTATACCGCTATCTCGGCCTGACCGTCGGCTGCATCGACGACACCGAGCCAGGGACTATCGAGCGCCGTACCGCATACGAGTGCGACATCACGTACGGGACCAACAACGAGTTCGGATTCGATTATCTGCGGGACAACATGGTCGTCTCGAACGACCAGCGAGTCCAGCGCGGGCACGTCTACGCGATCGTCGACGAAGTGGACTCAGTGCTTATCGACGAGGCGAGGACGCCCCTCATCATCTCGGGCCCGGTCGGCAACGAATCGGATGCCGAGTATGCGAAGCACAATTCCGCGGTTTCCAGGCTGGTGAAGAAACAGAGCGATCTGGCCAACACCCTTGTCGCCGAAGGAGAAGCTGCACTCGCTGCCGGTGACACAGAGACAGCTGGGTTGAAGCTCTACCAGGCTCAGCTCGGAGCGCCGAAGAATAAGCGTCTGCTCAAGATGCTTCAGGAGACCGGTGTAAAGCAGCTGGTGCAGAAGAAGGAGCTCGAGCATCTCGCGGATCGAAAGCTGCCGGCGTCGAAGCAGCAGTACCGCGATACGGAAGAGAGCCTGCTTTACGTGCTCGACGAGAAAGGGCACACGGTTCACCTGACCGACCGCGGTGTCGACTTCATGTCGCCGCAGGATCACGATGCATTCGTGCTGCCTGACATATCGCAGGAAGTTCATCGGATCGACCATTCCGAGGACATGACACCCGAGGAGAAGCTCGAGGCGCGAGCGGCGATCAACAGGGAGTACGCGGCGAAGAGCGAGACGCTGAACATCGTGCATCAGCTCCTTCGCGCGCATTCGCTGTACGAGATCGACGTTAACTACGTCGTTCAGGAAGGCCAGGTGCTTATCGTCGACGAGTTCACGGGGCGTACGATGCCCGGCCGGCGATGGTCCGAGGGGCTGCACCAGGCGGTCGAGGCGAAGGAAGGTGTTCAGGTGAAGGGTGAGACGCAGACAATGGCGACAATCACCATCCAGAACTACTTCCGGATGTACGCGAAGCTTGCCGGCATGACCGGTACGGCGGAAACGGAGGAGACCGAGTTCCACGAGATTTATACGCTCGGCGTGTCCGTGATTCCCACGAATCGCCCCGTCATCCGCGAGGACAGGCATGACCTCGTTTACAAGACACGCCGCGAGAAATACAACGCGATCCTCGAGGAGACGGATCGGCTGCACAAGCTCGGCTACCCGGTGCTCGTTGGAACAGTGAGCGTCGACGTGTCGGAGACGCTGTCGCGAATGTTCAAGCGGGCAGGCATCACGCACAACGTTCTGAACGCGAAGTACCACCAGCGCGAGGCCGAGATCGTTGCGAACGCGGGACAGCCCGGTGCAGTGACAATCGCGACGAACATGGCCGGGCGCGGCACTGACATCAAGCTGGGTGAAGGCGTTACGGAATCGAAGCCTTCGACCGTAAAGGATCCCGAGAACAAGCCGGTGGATGTCATGGAATGCGGTGGCCTCCACATCATCGGCTCGGAGCGGCACGAGTCACGGCGCATCGACAGGCAGCTGCGTGGTCGCGCG
>DATAIM010000405.1:0-7724 GCA_036262655.1 Gemmatimonadaceae bacterium
GAGCCCGGCCGGCGCTCTCAATGTCACCGATGGCCGCACCGGCAGCGCGTACGACCTCCCTATCACGGATGGCGCCATCCGCGCCAACGATCTCAAGCGTATCCGCACCGCTGACGCCGACGATCCAGGGCTGCTGAGCTACGATCCGGCCTTTCTCAACACGGCGTCCTGCCGCAGTGCGATCACGTTCATCGACGGTGACAAGGGAATTCTGCGTTACCGCGGTTATCCAATCGAGCAGCTTGCCGAGAAATCGACCTTCCTCGAGGTAGCGTGGCTTCTTCGTCACGGGGAGCTGCCGAATCAGGGCGAGTACGACAAGTTCGTGCACGACATCACGTATCACACCTACGTGCACGAGAACATGCGGAAGTTTCTCGAAGGCTTCCGCTATGATGCCCACCCGATGGCGATGCTCAACAGTGCCGTCGCGGCGCTCGCGTCGTTCTATCCATCCTCGCGCAACATCATGGATCCGGTCGAGCGGAACATCTCGATTGTCCGGCTGCTGGCGAAGGTCCCGACGATTGCGGCGTTCTGCTATCGGCACCTGAAGGGTCTGCCATTTGTCTATACGGACAACGAGCTCTCGTACGTTGACAATTTCCTGTCGATGGTGGCGAGGATGACGGAGCCGAAGTACCAGGCGAATCCGATCTTCTCCAAGGCGCTCGAGGTGTTGTTCATCCTTCATGCCGATCACGAGCAGAACTGCTCGACGAGCGCTGTGCGCGCAGTTGGTTCATCGCATGTCGATCCGTTCTCTGCGATGTCGGCCGGTATCGCCGCGCTGTTCGGGCCGCTGCACGGAGGTGCGAACGAGCAGGTGCTTCGCATGATCGAGGAGATCGGAACGGTGAAGAACATTCCGAAGTTCATCGAGGATGTGAAGGGTGGCAAAGGCAAGCTCATGGGGTTCGGCCATCGCGTCTACAAGAGCTACGACCCGCGCGCCAAGATCGTGAAGGAGCTTGCTGACGAGGTGTTCAAGGTCGTGGGTGTGGACAGGGATCTCGAGATTGCCCTCGAGCTCGAGCGCATTGCTCTGTCCGACGATTACTTCAAGTCACGGAAGCTCTATCCGAACGTCGACTTCTATACCGGCCTGATCTACCGCTCGATGGCGTTTCCGACCGATTTCTTCACCGTTCTGTTCGCGATTGCGCGCACGGCGGGATGGCTTGCCCAGTGGGAGGAGATGCTGCTCGACAAGGAGCAGAAGATCGCGCGGCCGAGGCAGATCTACATTGGTCCGGATGAGCGTCCCTACCAGCCGCAGATAGAGCACCGGCATGCGTCGGAAAAGCGTCCGCAGAAGGACGCGCTAAGACAGTAGCACAGATCCAGAGAGCGCTATGAAGCGCTGGTCGGCGCGGGCATTTCTGTGCCTCGTGATGTGCTGGCCGGTCCAGCTCTTCGCGCATGCGAAGCTCGTCCGAAGCGAACCGGCAAAGGGGGCTTCGATCGCGCAACCTCTATCGCAGGTCCGGTTGTGGTTCTCTGAAACGCCATCGATCGCGCTCTCCACTGTCAGTATCATCGCGCCGAGTGGCGACACCGTCAGACTGACACGCCTTCGTCTCGACGCGGAAGACAAGCGGCTTCTTCTTGCAAACGTACCGAAGCTGCTTTCGCCTGGTGTTTACCGGATTGCATGGCGGATAGTGGCGGGCGATGGACATCCGAAGTACGGATCGATCGACTTCTCCATCGTTGACGCTAAGGCGCGCCGAATTCCCGCCGCCGTCGCTACGGACTCTTCAGCGCATGCCGACTCCTCGGCACCGGCAGGGAGTGAGGTTCTGAAAGAAACGGACGCCGAAGCGATGGCTTTCGGCGGCGCCTTTGCCGCGATCGCCGCGAGATGGATCTCCTTTCTCGCAGTCTTCGTCGTCATCGGGGTAGTCGCCTTCCGGGTCGGGGTTCTTGCGCGAATGGGGCCCGGTGCGGCCGACACGTTCATGCACATTGCGTCCAGCAATGGTGCCACGCTCGGCATTGTCGCCTCCGCAGGTGTGCTACTGGCCGCTGCACTCAAGCTCGCACGCGAAAGCGCCGACATGCCCGACGTCCGCGCAGGTCGAATGCTGTTCGCCTCGGCTTGGGGATTCTCCGTATTTCTCCAGATGATCGGCGCCGTTGGGGCAGCAGCGGCATTTCGCGTGGCGCAGACGGGAAGGGAGGGTTCGCGCCTGGCGGGCTGGCGCGCGGCCGCGCTTTCCGCTGCGGTTCTCGCGACCGCACTGTCACTCGGCGCACATGGGGCGACGAACGATCGCGCGTTTCTCACGATACCAGCCGATGTGCTCCACATCGTGGCCGGATCGTGCTGGCTCGGCACACTCGCGGTAATCGTGATCGTTGGAATTCCGGCGGCACTGAAAAGCCCGGATGTCACGAGACCCGGAGAGCGCGTCGCACGCATGATCAACACGTTCTCTCCGCTCGCGCTCGTGTGTGGCGGTCTCGTAGCAGCGAGCGGAGCTGTCGCGTCCCTCATCCACCTGAGGCAGGTGGCGGATCTGTGGAGAACGCCCTACGGCGTCGCGCTATCAGTCAAGCTTCTCTTCGTCGCCATCCTGTTCGGAGCCGGCGCGTGGAACTGGCGCCGGATGAAGCCGCGCCTGACGGGCGACGACGCGGTGACGCCCATGAGAAGCGTCGCATGGTTCGAGCTGCTGCTCGCGACCATCGTCCTGGGAATTACCGCGATTCTGGTGGCGCTGGAGCTACCGTAGTCCGACTAACGTCTCGCGACATACCCCGGGCCTCGAAGCGCGCGGCCCGGAAGGGCCCCCGTGACCTTGCCCCCGTCGAGGACTGCAACACCATTCACGATCACGTACATCACTCCGGTCGCAACCTGCTGAGGCTGCTCGAATGTCGCGTTGTCGATGATCGTCGCAGGATCGAACACGGTGATGTCCGCATACATACCCGGCTTGAGCAGACCTCGATCATGAATGCCGACTCTCTGCATCGCGAGCGAGGTCATTTTCCGAATCGCGAACTCCAGCGAGATCACGGAATCCTGCCGGACGTACCTCCCGAGAATTCGCGGAAACGTTCCGAAGCCGCGTGGATGCCCGCGCTCGCCCCAGTTCCCGGCTGAATCCGGACTGACTGCGCCTGCATCCTGACCCACGGACACCCACGGTTTCTGCATTGCGAGCCTCAGGGCGTGCTCATTGAACGAGAAGTAGATCGCGCTCGTGCGCCCGCGGTCGGCAATGAGAAGATCGAACGCGGCGTCGTATGCGTCCCGCCCACCGCCCATCATGGCTGCAACCTCGGTCAGCCGCTTCCCCTGATACTTTTTCAGCGAGTCGACGCTCACCGCGTTGATCATCGTGCGCGCCGCCGTACGAATGCCCGCGGCGGAATCTTCTGACAATTCGCTCTTCAACCGCAAGCGGACGGATGGATCAGCGAGCCGAGCCACCATCGAATCTCGCCCTCCTTCCTGGACCCACGTGTTCAGCATCGCTGCGAGACCGGTGCCACTCGCGATGTACGGATACTGATCAGCGGTGATGTCGATACCCGCAGCGCGAGCGGAGTCGATTATCCTCAACCCCGCCGCCATCTGCTCTGCCGATCGCGATTTGATGTGCCGGATCTCGGCCCAGGTTCCCGCTTCGGAGGCAATCCGAACTGTTTCCCGGATAGCGTCGAGAAGGCCCGCGCCCTCGCTCCTGATGTGTGCGGCATACCCACCGCGATAAGGAACCACGTACTTCGTGAGGGCGATCAGCTCATCCGTGGAGAAAAATGTACTCGGCAGATAGATGAGTCCCGTGCCGAGCCCCACCGCTCCGTCGCGCATCGCCGAGTCAATGAGCGCGCCCATCTTCGTCATCTCGGCCGCAGTGGGGTGCCGCGACTCGAGCCCCATCACCGCTTCGCGCACCGAGCTCGTGCCCACATATGTCCCGAGGTTTATCGCGGCTCCGCGGCGCTCCATCTCCCGGAAAAATCCGCCGAGCGAGGTCCATGGCTCACGCGCATTCGGCTGTGCTCCCCTCGCAACATTTGGCCAGGCGGAATGCACCTCGCCGGTGATCTCACTCGTTATTCCCTGCGTGATCTTCGAAACCGCGAGCGGTGCGCGGAGAATGACATCCTCGGAATGACCGAGCATGTCTACAAAACCCGGCGAGACCACGCGTCCGCCGGCGTCAATGACACGCTTCGCCATCATACCCGACATTGATGGCCCGACGTACGCGATCCTGTCGCCCCGGGTGGCAACGCTCCCGTAATACCAGGGGTTGCCGGTACCATCGACCACACGTGCGTTCGTGATGAGGATGTCGAAGCCGCTTCGCGGTTCAGGCCGCGACCGGACGGCCGGTGTGCAGGCCGCAGCCGCAAGAAGGAGGAGGCCGCCGATACGGAATCGCATGCAGATTGATGTCAGGAGACTTTTCGCGTCTTCTTCCGGAGAAAATCCATCAGGATGAACTGTCCGAGCGTCATCGTGTTCGTGAAGTATGCCTTTCCACGGCTGATCTCGGAGACTTTCTTGACGAACTCTACGAGCGCGCGATCACGCGCGAGCATGAAAGTATTGATCATGATGCCCGAGCGGCGGCAGTTTGCGACTTCCTTGAGAGTCTCGGTGACAACTGCCAGGTCGAGTCCCATCGAGTTCTTGTAGATGAGACCGTTGGGCATTGTGAGGGCGCTCGGCTTGCCGTCGGTGATCATCACGATCTGCCGCATGTCTTTCTTCTGCGCCATCAGAATCCGGCGAGACAGCTTGAGCCCTTCGGCGGTATTCGTGTGATAGGGCCCGACCTGGGCCTGCGGCAGTGTGGCGAGCGGAATCTCCTCGGCGGAATCGTGAAACAGGACCACCCGCAGCGTATCGCCGGGAAACTGCGTGCGGATGAGGTGGGTCAGTGCGAGTGCAACTTTCTTCGCAGGCGTGAAGCGATCTTCGCCATAGAGGATCATCGAATGCGAGGTGTCGAGCATCAGCACTGTCGCACACGACGAGCGGTACTCCGACTGCCGCACCATCAGATCACTGTAATCGAGATCCATGGGGACTTCGATCGAGCCGGTGCGCGCCAGAGAATTGAGAAGCGTCTCGTTGACGTCGAGGTTGAGAACGTCCCCGAACTCGTACGACTTGCTCCATCCGTCCGCTTCAATGCCGGTTGCGAGATACGGCGTATCGTGACTGCCGAAGCTCGACTTGCCCAGTGAGCCGAGAATTGAGCGCAGCGATTTGTAGCCGAGGAAGTCGATCGCCTTGTCCGTGAGGTTGAACTGCACGCTCTTTGATGCTGCGTGCGCCAGTCCGCCGGGCCCGGTCACTGACTGGTGCCCCGCGGGAACCTGCGGTGGGGCGTCGACGTTGAGGTAACCCTCCGCCGCAAGACGCTGGACGAGATCGTCGAGCAGCTTTGCAAGCCGTTCCTCGGAATCCTCAGTGCCATCGCCACGCAGAGCCTCGAGCAGCTCGGGGGTGAATTGTCCGCTCTCGATCAGCGCCTCGAGGATCGCCTGCTTCAGTGCCTCGAGAGAGCGGTCGGCTTCCTCGTTGAGATCACCCCATGGGTCATACTGCTGGTCTCCCGCGAAGCCGGACTGGAGGAGGAAATCCGCGAGCTTGCCGAGCAGTGCCTGGAGATCGACTGCATCGGCCATTTCCGGGGAGAACCGGGAGTAGGTATGCGACCGCATAGCCAAATAATAATGCGAGGGCTCAGCTGGGTGGAGAAACTGCGGAGTGCGGAGATACTGCGGAGTGCGGAGAAACTGCGGACTGCGGAGTGCGGAGATACTGCGGACTGCGGAGTGCGGACTCGGGCTGGACAACTGGAGGCGCATTGCTTCGTGACCGCAGTTCGCAATTCGAACACCGCAGGATCCGCAGCTTACCGCAGTTCGCAGTTCTCCGCAGTCCGCAGTTTCTCCGCACTCCGCAGCGGTTATTATGAAAGCGAATGCCCTCGCCGAGCCGCTCTCTCAATCCTTTCCGTGTACTTCAGGCTCATCGGAACTTCAGGCTGTTCTGGATGGGCCAGACAGTCTCGCTGGTCGGGACCTGGATGCAGCAGGTGGGGCAGGGTTGGCTTGCGCTCCAGCTCTCGAACAGCGCGTTCATCGTCGGGCTCGTGAGTGCTGCGGGGACGCTGCCGGTTCTCGCCTTTTCTCTCTATGCAGGTGTTCTCGTCGACCGGCGCGACAAGCTCAAGCTCGTCACCATCGCGCAGCTGCTGCTGTCGGCCGAGGCGCTGGTGCTCTGGTGGGCGGTATGGAGCGGGCACATCACCATTGCACTTCTCGTGGGCCTCGCGGGCATCAATGGATTGATCAGCGCCGTCGAGATTCCGGCACGGCAGGCGCTTATCATCGAGCTCGTCGGACGTGAGGACATTGTCGATGCAGTCGCGCTGAACTCCGGCGGATTCAACCTTGCCCGCATTATCGGCCCATCGATTGCCGCGGCTGTGATCGCCAGTGCGGGCCTCGCATGGTGCTTCGGGATCAATGCGCTCAGCTACATCGCTGTGATCGGCTGTCTGCTTGCGATCAGGCTCCCGAAGTTCGTGCCATCGGCGCGGCCTGTTGCGGCCCTGCGGGAATTCAGGGAGGGGTTCGCGTATATAAGATCGAGGCGTGAGGTGATGGGGCTCATGGGGGTAATTGCGGTCTACTCGGTTTTTGGATTTCAGTATCTAACGCTGATGCCGGTGATAGCGCGGGATGTGCTGCGCACGGATGCCAGTGGATATGGGCTTCTGGTGACATTTGTCGGTGTCGGAGCAGTTTGCGGCGCCTTGACCCTGGCTGCGCTCGGAGTACGTGTTCGCCGCGGCCGGTTGTTCATGACTTCGGCGTTTTCGTTCGCCACCCTGTTGCTGCTTTTCTCGTTCGTGAATGTCCGGTCGATCGCGGCAGGTGTGCTATTGTTTCTCGGTCTCACGATGTTGATCAACGGTGCGCTCGCGAACGGAATTCTTCAGTCGGTCGTGCCGGACGAGCTCCGCGGTCGGGTGATGGCAACATATGTCTTCGTGTATGTTGGATTCACTCCGATCGGCTCACTTATCGCAGGCGCGGTGGCACGCGCAACGAGCGTGCAATGGGCAATCGGCACCGGAGGCCTTCTGATGCTGCTGTATGCATCCTGGGCATTCTGGAAATTCCCGGAGCTGCGGAGAGTCTGACTCGAGCATCGAACTTGCCCTACCGCCCAAAACCACTTCATACAACGGAATTGACTGCGACATCGGCATATACACCGCCGGCTCCTCTCACGGCGCGGCAGATCAGGATCGTCATCGGTGGACTTCTCCTCGTGCTCCTGCTGGCCGCACTCGACTCGACAATCGTAGCAACCGCACTACCCACGATTGTAGGCGAGATGGGAGGTCTCACACACCTCTCATGGGTGGTGACGGCATACCTCCTCGCGCAGACAGTCGTCACGCCGCTCTACGGAAAGCTCGGCGACCTCTACGGCCGAAAGAAAGTCGTTCAGGTTGCGATCTTCATATTCCTTCTTGGCTCAGCGCTCTGCGGTCTGAGCCGGACCCTCACGCAGCTGATCGTATTCCGCGCGATCCAGGGGCTCGGTGGCGGGGGCCTGATGGTCACGACGCAGGCCGTCATCGGCGATATCGTTCCGGCGCGCGATCGCGGCCGTTATCAGGGAATCTTCGGCGCCGTTTTCGGGCTGGCCAGCATCGCGGGCCCGCTGATCGGCG
>DATAIM010000406.1:0-6684 GCA_036262655.1 Gemmatimonadaceae bacterium
TGAGGATCTCTTTCTCATTCCGACCGCCGAGGTACCGATCACGAACCTCTACGCAGTGGAGATTCTTCCGGCTGCAGAGCTGCCCAAGGCGATGACGGGCTACAGCGCCTGCTTTCGGCGCGAAGCCGGTGCCCATGGGAAGGACACACGGGGACTCATCCGCGTTCACCAGTTCGACAAGGTGGCGCTGGTTCGCTACGCGGTGCCGGAGACGTCATCTGCGGAGCTCGAGCTTCTCACGAACCAGGCCGAACGCGTCCTTCAGCTCCTTGAACTGCCGTATCGCGTTGTTCTGCTTTCTGCGGGCGACACGGGTTTCGCGAGTGCAAAGACTTACGATCTGGAAGTCTTCGCTCCCGGGGCCAATGCGTGGCTGGAGGTCTCTTCGTGCAGCGTGTTCACCGACTTTCAGGCCCGGAGAGCGGGGATTCGATATCGCCCGGGCGACGGCGGGAAACCTCGCTTCGTACATACGCTGAATGGATCGGGTCTCGCGTTTCCGCGCGTCATCGCGGCGATTCTCGAGCACCACCAGAACGCGGACGGAACCGTGCAGATCCCGGAGGTTCTGAGGCCGTATCTGGGTATCGACCGCCTGAGCTGATCGTGCGCCGGCTCGCACCGGTAACGCTCACGACTCTCGCTGTTGCCGGGCTTCTTCTCTGGTACGTGATTTACACCCAGGGCGTAGTGCGCGAGCTCCGGCGCGAAGCGTCGCGCGTTGGATTGATGTACGCGCGTGTGTACGATGGCCTGAACGATCCGAACCCCGACGCCGCCAATACCGCTCTCCTCGATCTCGCTCGTCATATTGGCGAGTCGGGTGTGCCGCTGGTTCTTACCGATTCGAAGGGAAACCCGACGGACAAACTGAATGTCCCCCCAAGGCTAGAGCTCAACTCGCCTGAGATGCGCGAATTCGTCCGTGAGCTGGACAGGCAGAACCGTCCCGTAACGGAAATCGGCGCAGGGACGGTGCACTTCGGGAACACGCCACTCGTAAAGGGGTTGCGGATTATTCCGCTCCTTCAGTCGTTGCTTATCGGGATGTTTCTTCTCGCCGGCGCGTACGCACTCCGGACGCGCGGACGCGCTGATCGCGAGCAGATCTGGGCTGGAATGGCGCGCGAGTCCGCGCACCAGCTGGGAACGCCGATCTCGAGCATGAGTGGGTGGATCGAGCTTCTGCGCGAAGCGGGGGGAGACGAAATGACGGAAAGCGCTCTCGCGCACATGGACGGTGACCTCGAAAGATTGAAGCGTGTCGCCAACCGCTTCGAGAGAATAGGCCGCCCGCCGAAAAAACAGAACGTGGACCTCGGTGATCTCGTCGAGCGCGTAGCCACTTATTTCCGCGCCCGGGTGCCGACGCTGGCACAACGCGTTACCGTGGTCTCCTCGCGAGGTGAGGGGGCTCTGGTCGTCAGCGGAGATCCGGTACTGCTCGAATGGGCCATCGAATCCCTCACGAAGAATGCAATCGATGCGCTTGCCGGTCACGACGGGCAGGTGGAGATGTCGGCGACAGCACTGCCTGAAGGGCGGGTTCGCGTGAGGGTCAGGGACAACGGCCCCGGTGTTCCGAAAGAGCTCGGGAGGCGCATTTTCGAGCCGGGGTTCAGCACGAAGGATCACGGCTGGGGTATCGGCTTGCCGCTCGCGCGGCGAATCGTGCGCGACAACCACGGGGGCGAGCTGGTGCTCACACCCTCTGAACGCGGAGCGACGTTCGATATTATCTTGAGTTGATGAATGAAACACCGCCTGCCGCCGGAATTACGGACAGTCCCGGCGATGCAGAGCCTCTCGCGCGGCTCAACCCCGCCCAGCGCGAAGCCGTTCTTCATTTTGAAGGCCCCCTCCTCGTCGTTGCCGGCGCCGGGTCGGGAAAGACGCGCGTACTGACGAGTCGTATTGCGCGACTGATCCAGCATCATGGCGTAGACCCGAAACGAATTCTCGCAGTCACGTTCACCAACAAGGCCGCCGGTGAGATGCGCGGGCGGATCAGCGCGCAGGTCAAGACCGACCTCAAGGGAATGTGGTGCGGCACGTTCCACGCGATTGGGGCCCGGATGCTGCGCTCAGCAGCGGGCTGCGCCGGACGGACGCCAAGTTTCACGATCTATGACGAAGACGACACTCTGGGCATGCTCAAGCGTGTGATGGAACGTGTAGGGGTGTCGCCGAAACAGTGGACCCCCAAATCAATTTCGGCTGTGATCTCCGATGCGAAGAACGCGCTCGTGACTCCCGCTGAATACGAGAAAGTCGCGATGGATCCGCTCTCGCGAGCGGCGGCCGCGGTTTACAAAGAGCTCGAGCCGGCTCTCCGCGCGGCGAATGCGGTAACGTTCGACGACCTGCTCGTGTTGCCGGTTCAGATTCTGAGCGAAAACGAGTCCCTTCTCAGCCATTATCGGGACAAGTTCCAGTTCATTCTCGTCGACGAGTACCAGGACACCAATCGCGCGCAGTTCCAGTTCATCAAGCTCCTCGGCAGTGGGCATGGAAACGTTGCCGTAGTTGGCGATGACGATCAAAGCATCTACGGCTGGCGAGGTGCCGACATCCGGAACATTCTCGACTTCGAAAAAGAGTTCACCGCGGCGAAAGTGGTGAAGCTCGAGGACAACTACCGGTCGACATCGGCCATTCTCGACGTCGCAAATGCGGCAATCAGCGCCAATCTGGGGAGGCGGGGAAAAACGCTCCGCGCGACGCGATCGGGTGGCGAGATCGTAACTCTCGTCGCGGCGCTCGACGAGCGCGACGAGGCGGATACGGTTGTCGACGAGATCAGGTCCAGGCAGGCGTCCGAAACACGCGAGCTCAGTGAGTTCGCGATTCTGTATCGCACCAATGCGCAGAGTCGCGCATTGGAAGACGCCCTCCGCAAGAACGTGATTCCGTACCGCCTTGTCGGTGGAGTCAGATTTTACGATCGCAAGGAGATTCGCGATTTGATGAGCTATCTCAAGCTCATCGCTAATCCCGCAGACGATGAGGCGTTCAGACGCGCTGTCTCGATCCCGCGGCGAAAGCTGGGGGAAACCACGATTGAATCCCTCGCCGCTATCGCCAGACGCGAACGGATTCCACTTCTCGAGGCGGCGACGCGGCCGGATCTGCTGAGCGGCCTTCGCGGTCCCGCGCAGGCGGGACTCCGGGAATTCGCGCAGCTGATCAACCGCTTCCGAGAAAAAGCAAAGGATTCGAGTGTAGACGAGCTCCTGCGTGACCTCGTCGACGCCATCCGATATGGCGACTACCTCCAGTCAGACTCGCCTGAAACCGCGCGCGACCGCAGCGAGAACGTTGGAGCACTCATCGATGGTGCCGCCGAGACCGTCGTGGACGACGGAGGGGAAGTAGGTCTTACGCCGCTGGATCATTTCCTTCAGCGCGCGATGCTCATAGCCCAGGTCGACGCCCTGGACCCTGACGCAGACGCGGTGAGTCTTATGACGCTCCACAACGCGAAAGGCCTGGAGTATCCGATCGTATTCATTACTGGCCTGGAGGACGGCTTGTTTCCCGGGATCAACTCGATCGAGAACGAGGAGCGGCTCGAGGAAGAGCGGCGTCTCTTCTACGTCGGTATTACTCGCGCGGAGCGAAAGCTCTACCTGTCATTCGCCGAGAGCCGGCGAAGAAACGGGCAGATGATACAGTCTATCCGGTCCCGGTTTCTGCGCGACATCCCGCCCGCTCTCGTCGAGGAGAAGAGAACCCTGAAGCTGAGGTCAACGGGACGAATGTCATTTTCGCGAGACGCTCGCTCGCAGGGCTCGTTCGGGCAGAGCGAATGGCGCCGCGGACCAGTCCGCCAGGCGCACGAGGTTCCTGCATGGCGTGGATCGAACGCCGCTGCGGTCGCCGCCGAAGAATCGGGACCCGCCTATGCTGCGGGAGAACGCATACGACACAAACTGTTCGGTGGGGGCCGCATCGAAGAGCTTTCCGGAAGTGGAAAGGATGTGAAAGCGGTGATCGCCTTCGATGACGTAAACGTCGGGAAAAAGACGATCAAGCTCGCCTATACTACACTCGAGCGGGGGCACGCCTGATGGCCGTCACGCATGATGACGTTCGCCACGTCGCCGAGCTCGCGCGGCTCGCAGTGGAACCGGATCGGCTCGATCATCTCGTAGCCGAGCTGAACTCCATTCTTTCGCATATGGACGTGTTATCGCAGGTGGATACGAAAGAAGTCGAGAAGACAATTGGTGCCCCCATGGTGAGTACGCCGCTCCGGTCCGACGCGAGCGGCCCCTTGCCGATGCTCACACCAAAGGAGGATTTCGCGCCCGACATGCGCGACCGGTTGTTCGTTGTCCCGCGGCTGGCGTCACACGACGAAGGCGCCGACCGCGCACCATGAACACCGTCGATTTTGGAACCCTGTCGGCCGGCGCGGTCGCGGCTCGCGTGGCGGGGGGAGAGATGTCGCCGGCTGCGGCTGTGGAGGGAAGCTTCGCGATGGCTGCGGCCGCGGGGGCCGGGCGTGATGGCTTGAACCTTATTCTCTGGAGCGATCGGGAGCTCGCCCTTCGTGATGCGGCTGGCCTTGCCGAAGGAATGACCCGGGCAGGAACCGGCGGCCGCCTCGCGGGTGTTCCGATCGCCGTAAAGGACAACATATCGACGCTTGGACTTCCGACTACGTGCGGCTCGAAGATTCTCGCGGGATACGTCAGTCCCTACGAGGCCACGGCAATTACGCGCTTGCGTCAGGAAGGAGCGATCGTGATTGCGAAGACCAACATGGATGAGTTCGCAATGGGTTCTTCTAACGAGAACAGCCCGTACGGTCCGGCTCGGAACCCGCACGACGTCCGGAGAGTTACGGGCGGGTCTTCGGGAGGTTCTGCTGCCTCCGTCGCGTGTGGTATCGTCCCGATTTCACTCGGCTCGGAGACTGGCGGGTCTGTGCGTCAGCCCGCTGCATTCTGTGGTGTCGTCGGCGTCAAGCCCACGTACGGTCGCGTTAGCAGATATGGACTCGTCGCCTTCGCTTCGTCGCTCGACCAGATCGGTGTAATGGCGCGAACTGTCGACGACGCGGCACTGGCTACGGAGATCATCGCGGGTGTCGATCCGCGCGATTCCACCAGCTCGAGCGTCGAGGTCGGATCTTATCGTGATCAATTCGTTTCGCCCGCTACTTCGCCCGCGCCGCTGGCAGGATTGAAGATCGGAGTTCCGAAAGAATATTTCCCGGAGAATCTGGACAGCGGCATCCGTGCGCATTGCGAGCGCGCCGTCGATGCCTTGAAGTCGCTCGGTGCAACCGTAGTCGACGTTACGCTGCCGCATTCGCCGCTGGCAATTCCTGTCTACTATATCATTGCTCCCGCCGAGGCATCGTCGAACCTGGCGCGTTTTGACGGCGTGCGATACGGCCACCGAAACCGCGATGCGACGATCCTGCGCGAGATGTTCGCCACGACCAGATCCGAAGGCTTCGGCCCTGAAGTAACACGCCGGATTCTTCTTGGTACCTACGTTTTGTCGGCGGGATACTACGACGCCTACTACAAGAAAGCTCAGGCGGTGCGTGCGTTGATTACCCGTGACTTCAATACAGTTTTCAAAAACGGAATCGACGCACTGTTCACACCCACCACTCCGACGACAGCGTTCGCGATTGGTGCGGTCACTGATCCATATGAGATGTACCTGAGCGACATCTTCACGGTTACGGCGAACCTGGCCGGCGTTCCTGCGATGTCACTGCCCATCGGCCGCGTCGCAGGCTTGCCCGTCGGCGGCCAGGTGATCGCAAATCACTTCAATGAAGCGATGATGTTCCGTGTGGCGTATGCCCTTGAGGCAGCACTCGGACGCGAGGCGCATCAGTGACCGGGGCACCACGAACCCCCGGTCCGCACACGCGCTATGAGATGGTCGTCGGACTCGAAGTGCACGTCCAGCTGAAGACCAAGAGCAAGGCCTTCTGTGGATGCTCGACCAACTTCGGTGCGGCGCCGAACGCCAACACCTGCCCTATCTGTCTCGCGCTCCCCGGCGCACTGCCGGTGCTCAACGAAAAGGTGGTCGAGCTGGCAACTCGTGCAGCGCTCGCGCTGGGCTGCAGGGTGAACACAGTCTCGATTTTCGCGCGGAAGAATTATTTCTATCCGGATCTCCCCAAGGGCTACCAGATATCACAGTTCGATCAGCCGCTCGCAACCGACGGCAAACTCAAGATCGTTGTCGGTGATGCAGAGAAGTCGATTGGAATCACTCGCGTGCACATGGAAGAGGATGCCGGGAAGTCTCTTCACGACCGGTATCCAGCTCTCACGGCAATAGATCTGAACCGCGCGGGCGTTCCCTTGATCGAGATCGTCAGCGAGCCCGACATGAGATCGTCGCGGGAAGCGGGTGCATATCTCCGAACCCTCCGGCAACTACTGGACTATCTGCGTGTGAGTGACGTGAGCATGGAAGAGGGGAGCCTGCGCGTGGATGCAAACGTCAGCATCCGCCCGATCGGGCAGGAAGAGCTCGGAACCAAGACCGAAGTGAAGAACATGAACTCCTTCTCCGGGGTGGAGCGCGCGCTCGACTTCGAGTTCGCGCGGCAGTGCGCTCTGCCGTTGCCGCCAAGGCGGTGCTCGAGACCGCGGCGGCGGAGGCCCCGCGCCTGCGCATGGCTGTCATGCAGGCGCGGCAAGC
>DATAIM010000407.1:0-7307 GCA_036262655.1 Gemmatimonadaceae bacterium
CAGGCGACAGCCGCATGGGAAGCGAGCAAAGGCACATCGGAGCAGGCAGCAAGGGCGTACACGATTGCAGAAGTCCGCTATCGGGAAGGAATCTCGACGCAGCTCGAGCTGAATGACTCGCGCATTCTGCTCGAACAGTCCACCGCGAACCGCGCGCTCGCTGCGCGAAATCTGCAGATGGCGCGGCTCAAGCTCGCGCTTCTCGCGAATCTTCCTCTTCAGAGCGGCTCGTCGCTGCAGGGCATGACCCAACAGCAAATCCAGCAGCAACAGGCAACCCAGCAATCCGCACCTTCGCAGCAGCAGGGCACGCAGCAGCAGGGACAGGCGCAGCAGGGAGCTGTCGCATCACAGCAAATACCACCCGCACTCTAATCAAATGACACATACATCAACGCCGGAGTCGGCGATGTCGATCAAAGTGGCGAGAACGCTGACAGTTGCACTAATGGCCGCCTTTGCTGCCTGCAAAGGCGGCAACGCGGCCGAGACGGAGAGTAGCGCGGCTGCGGAGACGGCGACGATCGGGACGGAGAACATCGCTCTCGTAACGAGTGGAGTGCTTCAAAGCGGGCCAACTGTATCCGGCGCTCTTCTCCCTGAGCGCGAGGCTTCAGTCCGCGCGCAGGTGGGTGGAAGCATTCTCCAGACTCTCGTCGATCAAGGCCAGGCAGTGCGTGCAGGGCAGACGCTCGCCCGCATCGAGGCTGGCGGGCTTCAGGACGTTTTTCTCTCCGCCCGTGCAGGTGTAACCGCGGCGAGCAACAACGCGGACATTGCGCGCCGTGAGCTGGCCCGCGCGGAGAAGCTCCTCGCCGCCGGTGCAATTGCCGAGCGTGACATCGAGCAGGCCCGGCGAAGTGCCATATCGGCCAATGCTGCGCTTGCAGATTCACGCGCGCGTCTCGCCACGGCGCAGAAGCAGGTCGGCAACACAGTGGTGAGCTCCCCTATAAACGGCATTGTCAGCGAACGCGCGATCTCCTCAGGCGACGTAGTGCAGCCGGGAGGCCCGCTGTTTACCGTCGTCGATCCGTCGAGCATGCGGCTCGAAGGGTCTGTTCCGGCCGAGCAGCTCTCGCAGGTCAGAGTTGGCGCACCCGTCTCCTTTACCGTCAACGGATATCCCGGTCGCACCTTCACCGGCCGCGTTACACGCGTGAATCCGACCGCGGATCCGGCAACACGCCAGGTGCGGGTTGTCATCTCGATTCCCAACGCCGAAGGGCGACTCGTTGGTGGATTGTTCGCGCAGGGAAGGCTCGCGAGCGAAAGCCGGACGGGAATGGTTGTGCCGGTTACCGCGGTCGACTCGCGCAGCAACGTCCCTGCGGTGTTTCGAATCAAGGGTGGAAAGGTCGAGCGCGTCCCTGTGCAGCTCGGGTTGAGAGACGAAGGCTCGGAGCGAATCGAGATCGCGTCAGGCGTGCAGGCGGGTGATACGCTGCTTCTCGGTGCGGCGCAGGGAATTACGCCGGGAACGATCGTGAAGGTGTCGGCACCGTCGGATAAAGCGCCGGCGAAACTCTAGGAGCATTCCATGGTTATCTCAGATTTTGCGATCAAGCGGCCGATGATCACCGTCGTCACGATGGTGGCGCTCGTCGTGTTCGGCCTTTTTGCATTGATGCGGCTCCAGACCGATGAGTTTCCGGACGTGCAGCAGCCTGTAGTGCTCACGGGAATCCCCTATCCCGGCGCTTCTCCCGAAGGGGTGGAGCGCGAAGTTCTGAAACCCGTCGAGGATGCGATCAAGGGAATCTCCGGAGTCGACCAGATCTTCGGCACGGCGTCCGATGGTTACGCGCAGATCGTCGTGGTTTTTCTCTTCGAGAAGGACGTCTCTCAGGCGACGCAGGACATTCGAGACGCGATCTCCGCGATTCGTGCCGATCTCCCGGTCGAGATGAAGGAGCCAATTCTTCGACGAATGGATCCGGCCGATCGTCCAATTGTATCGCTGACTCTTTCATCCGATGCGTATTCGCCGGCGCAGCTTACGCGAATGGCAGATCCGACGATTACGAGCGCGATAAAGGGAATCTCGGGCGTCTCGCAGGTGAATATCGTCGGTGAAGTGAAACGGGAGATGACGATCCAGCTCAAGCCGCAGGCGTTACAGGCGGCGGGCATCAGCGTCGCGCAGGTAGTGCAGGCGTTGTCAGCGCAGAATCTCGCCGCTCCCGTCGGGAGAGTGAACGGAAGCCTCGACGAGCGAACGATCCGGCTTCAGGGCCGTCTCGAAGGACCACTCGACTTCATGCAGCTCGTTGTCGCCGAGCGAAATGGGCAGGTCGTCCGGCTCGGTCAGGTTGCGGATGCGCTGGACGGAACGCAGGAGCAGCGTACGCTCGCGCTTCACTGGCGGCGCGGAGTGGGCGCAACGGGATCGCTCGATGGCAAGGAAGCTATCGGCATCGACATCACCAAGTCGAAGGGCTACAGCACGACTGCCGTCAGCAAGAAAATCCAGGAAACCGTACGACGGCTGGAAAAGGATCTTCCACCTGGTGTGAAGATGGACGTGGTGCGTGACTCGGGCGTCCGCGTCGCTAACTCGGTGAGGAACGTCGAGGAAGCACTACTCGAGGGAGCGCTGCTGACGGTCCTCGTGGTGTTCATCTTCCTCAACTCCTGGCGCTCGACGGTGATCACCGGACTCGCGCTGCCGGTATCCGTGCTCGCGTCGTTCATTGCCGTGTGGGCTTTCGGGTTCACGCTCAACACGATGTCGCTGCTCGGTCTGTCGCTCGCGATCGGAATTCTCATCGACGATGCGATCGTGGTGCGCGAGAACATCGTGCGGCACATCGAGATGGGTAAGGATCACATGACCGCCGCACACGAAGGCACCGACGAGATCGGTCTTGCCGTGGCCGCGACGACATTCTCGATCGTGGCTGTATTCGTCCCGGTCGGATTCATGTACGGCGTAGCGGGGCAATGGTTCAAGCCGTTCGCGCTGACGATCGCAAGCTCGGTTCTCGTTTCGCTGTTCGTCTCGTTCTCGCTCGACCCGATGCTTTCCGCATACTGGGCGGATCCGCAGGTGGAAGCGCACGAGCGGCGTAATCCGATTGCCCGCGCTCTCGACAAGTTCAACCTGTGGTTCAACCGCCAGGCCGAGCGATACAAGAAGCTGATCGGGTGGGCACTCGATCACCGTGTAGCGATGGTAGCACTCGCGCTGGCCGCATTCGTCGGAGCGCTGGCACTCCCGGCGGTTGGTCTAGTCGGAACCGGATTCTTCGGGTCCGACGATCGCTCCGAGCTGAACATCGGCGTCGAGACGCCACCGGGATCGAATCTCGACTACACGAGGATCAAGGCTGAAGAGGCAGCGCGGATCGCGCGCTCGCACAAGGAAGTCGTGTACACGTACACGACGCTTGGCGGAGGAACGGGCGCTGTCGACAATGGAAACATCTACATCCGTCTCGTTCCGAAGACGAGGCGCAGCATTGGCGCGGAAGACTTTGGGCGACTCGTTCGCAATGAAGTGAGCCGCATCGGCGGCGCGAAGATGACGGTGTTCACCAGCGATTTTCAGGGTGCGCAGAAACAAATCCAGCTTCAGCTCCGCGGCGGCACGCCGGAAGCACTCAACCTGGCCGCTGAGCAGCTGCAGTCGCAGGTGAAGCAGGTACCAGGTGCGGTGGATGTGGGGTTGTCAACGAAAGGACAGAAGCCTGAGCTCGAAGTCGAGCTCAACCGCGGTCTCGCTGGCACGATTGGCGTGACAGTCGGTCAGGTTGCGCAGTCTCTGCGGCCGGCCTTTGCAGGAATCAAGGCGGGGGACTGGGTGGATCCTACAGGCGAGATGAGAGAGGTGAACGTTCGTCTTGCGCCGGAAGCGCGTCAGCGGGCGAGTGATCTCGAGCAGCTTCCGCTGGTCATTAGCGGTCCGACCGGGCCGACCACTCTCCCACTTGGCCAGATCGCAACGGTGAGACAGGGACTGGGGCCGGCGCAGATCACACATCTCGATGCCGAGCTCGTAATGACAGTCCAGGCGAATACTTCGGGGCGATCGCTCAGTGAGGTGATGAAGGACATCAACGCGCGAATTGCGAAGCTGACTTTTCCACCCGGCGTCCACCTGACGCAGGGCGGAGAAGTGGACAGCCAGGCGGAGGTGTTCGGCCGCATCTTCGCGGCGCTCGGAATCGCGGTAATGCTCATGTACTTCATTCTCGTCGTTCAGTTCGGGTCGTTTCTCGAGCCGCTGGCGATTCTGGTCTCGCTACCGCTGTCGCTCATTGGGGTGATGCTGATGCTGATGATCACCGGCGACACGATCAACATCATGAGTCTCATCGGGGTGATTCTCTTGATGGGGATTGTGGCGAAGAATGCGATCCTTCTTATCGATTTCGCGAAGTGGGCGCGTGAGAAAGATGGTATCCCGAGGCGGGAGGCGCTGATTCAGGCCGGGGCAATTCGTCTACGGCCGATTCTCATGACAACGCTTGCCCTCATTGCCGGTATGATTCCGGTCGCGCTCGGCCGTGGGGAAGGAGCAGAGTTCCGCGCCCCGCTCGGCCGTGCCGTGATTGGTGGAGTCATCACGTCGACAATGCTCACGCTCGTCGTGATTCCAACCTTTTACGAGATCATGGACGAGTGGCGCGAGTGGGTAATGTCGAAGTTCGGGATCAACCGGAAGGGAACGGGAGAACACCGCGTTCCCGTCACAGAAGGCGGAAGCGGCGGGATCATGCCCGCTCCGGCTGGGAGCCGCTCCTCGCGGTCGTAATCAACGCAACCGCGCCAATGATGATTGCTGCGGCAATTGCGGTGCGAACCGACAGGGGTTCGCCCGCGAATGCCCAGCCGAGGAACACCGCAACTACCGGGTTTACGTACGCGTAAGTGGACACGCGCGAAGGCGGCTGATGTCCAAGCAGCCAGATGTACGCTGTGAATCCGACAAGAGACCCGACCGTGGTGAGATAGACGAAGCCGGCCAGCGACTTCGCCGAAACATCAGCGGGGTTGAAGTGAGACAGCTCGCCGCGAACGAGAGATGCGACGAGAAGGAGTGCTCCACCCGCCAGCATCTCCATGCCTGTCGCAAGGAATGCGGATTTCGGCAGCGGATTGTGAAGCGAGTAGATAGAGCCGGCGGCCCAGCTCAGAGAGCCGAGCATGAGGATGATCGCGCCCTTGAGCACGACACCATTTCCTGCTCGCGCTGCTTCCGCTGATTGCGCAGACGGATGCAACGCGGAAGGACCGATGAGAACGACGAGTCCGATGAGCCCCAGGATCAACCCGATAGTGACGGCAGCGCCGGGCTTTGTCCCTTTCGGGCGAATCCAGTCGATGAGTGCCATCCAGAAGGGAAGGATCGCGACGAGCAGAGCCGCCATGCCGGACGGTACGAACTGTTCCGACCAGACGACGGCACCATTGCCGCCGAGTACGAGGCAGGCGCCAACGATGACGGCGGTGAGCCAGTGGCGTCTTGCCGGCTTCTCGCCGGATCTCGTGCGTGACCACAGGTACAGCGCTGCGCCCGCCAGCATGAACCGCGTGCCGCCCATGAGAAATGGCGGGATGGTCTCGATGGTGAAGCGGATGAAGAGGTAAGTGGAGCCCCAGACAGTGTAGATCGCAGCGTACGCCGCAATGATCTTACTCCGCGATGCGCCGCTGTCTTTCTCGTTTCTTGTCAGAGTGTTTTTTCTTTTCGGTGAGGCGCGCTTCATTCGCGGCGCGTGGTCGTCTGGTTGGCCGGCGTTTTTTCGGGACCAGCAGAGCGCGGGCGACTGTCTCTCCCAGTCGCCGCTCGGCCGTTTCGCGGTTACGGAGCTGGCTGCGGGTATCGCTGGCAACTACGCGAATCGCTCCTTCCTCGCTAACTCTCGAGGCGAGTCGTGCTAGGAGATGTTCGCGTTGTTCATCGGAAAGGGCTCGCGATTGCGCAATGTTCCATGAGATCTCAACGCGAGAGGAGGTTTTGTTCACGTGCTGGCCGCCGGCGCCGGATGAGCGCGACGTGCGGAACTCCACCTCGGACTCGGGGATGACGAGGTCGCTCGTGACTTCGATGCCTTTCGATCTCGGTGGGTTCGGGCTCGTCATTGCCCAAGGATAATAACGAGGGCAGAGTATCCTGCGCAGAAGCAAGCCTAAACCCCAAGGCGCCTCGCACCGGGGTCGTTTTACAAGGGCAAAGCGACAACCTGTGATTGTCTGGGGTAGTGGCTACCGCCAGCGAAACAACTTCAGGGCCGCGACGAAGCTGATCAGCAGCCACCCTGCGATGACCGCAAGCTCGACCCAAAGTGCGCCGATTGGTGTCCCCTCGAGCATGTTCGATCGAAGGGCGTCATTCACGGCAGTGAGCGGCAGTGCCTGAATGAGCGGCTGGACAACAGCCGGAAAATTGCTCGACGAAAAGAAGACCCCCGAGAAGATCCACATTGGCAGCATCACGAAGTTCATCAGTCCGGAAACGCCTTCTACCGTTTTTGCGCGCGAGGCGATGAGGAGGCCGAGCCCTCCGAAGGCGAGTGCGGAGAGCAGGCAGATCGCGCTGAGATCGATGAGTGAACCGCGAAGGGGCACACCGAATACGAGCGCGCCAAACCCGAGCAGGGTCACGACCTCGATGATGAGGAAAAACATCCTCGAGAACAGAAACGCGAGCAGGTACTCCGCGCGCGACATCGGCGTCGCCATAAAGCGTTTCAGCAGGCGCTTGCTGCGCGAGTCCACGATTGCGAAGCCGATTCCCCAGACTCCGCTCCCCATGAGATTCATCCCGAGCAGTCCGGGGATCACGAAATCGATGTAGCGCGAGCCGCGCTCGGTGACACGCCGGTCGACCACTCTTACAGGATCCACACGGCCGGCACCAACCTGAATCGCACGGTCCACGATGAGTCGTGCGTTCGCCGATTCATCACGCAGTGGATCGTACACGTACCTCACCGCTGATCCATTCGAGTCGGGGATGATGAGCAGTGCAACTTTCGCGGTGCGCAGGGCGCGGGCACCGGTGCTGTCGTCCATCGGCTCGACGATAACCGACGAATCTCTTCGGAGCGACGAGATCACCCGGTCTGCCCCTTCGCGATCGGCAACGACACCGACACGGGGGCGCTCCGGGGCCCTCGCACGAAACGCCAGACCGAGCCCTACTGCCAGGAGAATCGGGAAAACGAAGGTCCAGAACACCGCCTCAGGTTGCCTGGTGAACTCGCGAAATCGGACGAGCGTGAGCTGCACGATCGAGCGGTCGGTAAACTTTCGCGACCGTGGCTGGACAGACTCACTCGTCACGAAGCGTTCTCCCGGTG
>DATAIM010000408.1:0-7076 GCA_036262655.1 Gemmatimonadaceae bacterium
GTCATTTTCTGCACGCGGCGTGGCTCCGATTCAATCACCCGATAACCGGCGCGCCGATGGATATCCGCTCACCCCTGCCCGACGATCTGAGAACGTCTTTTCGGGCGATTGGAGAAGGCGAAGCCGTTGCGCACAGCGAGGATCCTCTCGCCGCGCTCGGCTTCTATGACTAGCGGCGCGTCCGTCCTTTCATTCCGGGATGACCTCTCGCCGCCGATAACCCCGGATGACGACGTCCCGGCGAACACCCCCGACGCCCGGCTGGATACGCGCCGGGTGCTCGTGTTTGCAATCGCGGGACGCACCCGGTGCGCCGACCTGGGTGACGTCAGGGAAATCGTTCCGATTACGCCCACCACTCGTCTACCGGGTGCCCCTCGTCACGTCCGCGGATTGATCAATCTGCGGGGCACGCTCGTTACGATAATGGATGCGGCTCTCTGTCTTTATGGGGTTCCGGCAGACGGCGCGGACGCGAGCATTCTGCTGGTCGAGCACCGCGGGCGGCTTGCTGGTGTGGTAGTGGACAACGTGTTCGACATTCAGGCGCTGCCTGCGGTCGATGTGAACGGTGGCGCGCTGCTCGACCTGCGCGCGATGGTGGATGACGCTCTCGCCTGAGGAGGCAATGCAGTGAACAACACGGTACTGGTGTGTGACGATGCGGTGTTCATGCGGACGATGATCGGCGACATCCTGACACAGGCGGGGCTCGAAGTGATCGGGGAAGCCGATTCGGGGACCGATGCAGTGGCGAAGTACAAGGCGCTGAAGCCTGATCTCGTCACGATGGACATCATCATGCCCCAGATGGGCGGAATCGAAGCAGTGAAGGAAATCACCACGTTCGATCCACAGGCTCGCGTGCTGATGTGCAGCGCGATGGGGCAGCAGGCCCTCGTTGCAGAAGCGATCCAGGCAGGGGCGAAGGACTTCGTCGTCAAGCCGTTCCAGCCCAGTCGCGTCCTCGAGGCTGTGCAACGAGTTCTTGGATAGGGTGAACACAAAGCGTTACGCGGAGCTGTTCCGCGCCGAGTCGGCGGAGCGCCTGGCGGAGATGAACTCATCCCTCCTGGCTCTCGAGCGCGGCGAAGGAATCGAGCGAGTGGCGGAGCTCTTCCGCGCCGTTCATACGGTGAAGGGAATGAGCGCTGCGATGGGTTACAACGCCGTCCGGCAGCTCGCACACTCTCTGGAGACTCTTCTCGATCAGTTGCGTCGTGGGCATACAACTGTGACGACACGCGTAATCGAGGTGCTGTTCGAGGGCGTGGATACTCTCGAGGCTGCCATTCACGCGGTTTCTCAACCGGACTCGCCGGAAGTCGACATCGCCCCCGCGCTTGCCTCGCTGGAGGGTTTGATGCCGGCGGAGCGCGATGCGGAACCCGGTCACTCGAATCCAACGATGGAATGGCCCGTCATGCGTGCGCCAGCCCAGCCCCCTGGAGCATCACCTTCACGCGGTCCGACGCCGGCTGCCCCCGCGCCCCGTTTGAGCGTTTCTCTCCCGTCGCCGCAGAATGAGGAGAAAACGCACCGTTTCGTGCGTGTTGACGCGGAACGGCTCGACACGCTGATGAATTTGATCGGCGAGCTGGTCATCGCGCGCGGGCGTCTCCAGGAAATCGCGCGGGAGACGGCGAGTCACACGTTGTCGGAGGCGGTTCTCCACGCGTCGCGCCTCATCGGTGAGCTCCAGACGGAAATAACGACGGCCAGAATGGTTCCCGTCGGACAGGCGTTCGAGCGCTTCGAGCGACTGGTGAGGGACACCGCCCATTCACTCGGCAAGAAAGTGGTGTTCGAGATTCTCGGATCGGACATCGAGGTCGATAAGTCGGTCCTCGATGAGATAGGCGATCCGGTAATGCACCTGCTGCGCAATTCGCTGGATCACGGAATAGAGACGCCTGCCGACCGGCGTGCATGCGGAAAACCTCCGGTTGCGCGCCTGACGCTCTCGGCATCGCGGGAAAGATCATCCGTCGTCATTCGCGTAAGCGATGATGGGCGAGGCATCGACGTGGCGCGCGTGCTCGAGAGGGCACGGACAGTCGGTCTTATTGAAGGCGACGAGGGCGTTCTGTCGGATGCGGATATTCTCGCGCTCATCGCGCGTCCGGGATTTTCGACGACGTCGCATGTGACGCAGATATCCGGACGCGGTGTTGGACTCGACGTTGTCGCCACCAAGGTGAGATCGCTCGGCGGAGCTGTGGAGCTCGCGACGGATGCCGGAGCTGGAACGGAGATCAGGCTCGAGCTGCCAACGACGCTCGCAATCATCCATGCTCTTCTGGCGCGCAGCGCCGGAGAGGTGTACGCGCTTCCGATCACGCACGTCGTCGAAACACTCGTGCTCGATCCGGACATGGTCCGGCTGGAGGATGGCCGCGAGAACCTGACAGTGCGCGGTGAGACGATGCCCGCGGTGCGTCTTCGCCAGCGGGTGGGTCATCCGCCCTGCGATCAGCGCGGACACGTCGTAGTGCTCGATCTGCCTGAAGGGCGAATGAGTCTCGTCGTGGATGAATTCGTTGGTGAGCATGAAGTGGTAGTCAAAACCTTCGACGCGCCCCGGGGAATGCCGCAGCTGTTCAACGGCGCCACCATCCTGACCAATGGCTTGCCTGCGCTGATACTCGACGCGCAGGGAATCGTTTGAGGCGAAATGCAGACAACTGACACGTCCGACATCAGAGTCTCGCCCGCTCTTCGAAATACGCTGAGCCCGGAGCGTGTAGACGCGCTGAAGGAGGTTGCGAACATCGGCGCCGGCCACGCCGCGACAGCGCTATCCCTCATGACAGGCGCGCGCATCATGATCGACGTCCCGACCGTCAACGTCGCTCCGCTGGATGAGCTCATCCCGGGAATCGCAGACAAGGACTCCCAGATCGTGAGCGTGCTGATGGAGATGCGCGGATCCCTCAGGGGTCACACTCTGCTCGCGCTTCCGCTTGTAACCGGGCGCCGGCTCGCCGATCTGATGCTCCGTCGTGAGCGACGGCCCGGAGGACTCCTCGACATTCTCGAGGAGTCCGCTCTCAAGGAGGCGGGAAATATTCTCGGAGGGGCATACATGACGGCGCTCAGCGAATTTCTCGGGATGACGCTGCTGCCTTCTCCGCCGAAGTTGACCGTGGGCACGACCGAGACGGTAATGGATGAGCACAGGCGACAGGCCGCCGACGCGGCAGCTGCCTGCTGCGTCGAGACGGAATTCAACTTCGAGGAAATCGGTGAACGGTTCCGCGGTTTCTTCCTGCTGCGTCCCGACGCTGAATCGTTCGGGCTGATCTTTGCCGCGGTGCACGTGGACTAATGAGCGCTGTTGCCGAAGTCGGCCCCTCGGAGCGGGACGCAGATATCCTGCGCTCTCTTGCAAGGCGCGTCGATCCTGCGGATCCGGGGGCGCAGAACAATCTCGGATTTGTTTACTTCCGTCGCGGGATGTATGACGAGGCAGTCGCCGCCTTCTCGCGCGCACTGGCGCTCGACGAGCGCATGCGGGTTGCGCGGCGGAATCTCGAGATAGCGTACGGTGAGGCGGGACTTCTCGAGCGGCGTGTCAGGGAACTGAGTGCGCGCCTCGCCGCCTCACCCGACGACATCGGGCTGCTCGTCGAGAGCGGTATCGCCGAGAAGACCGCCGGGAATCTCGATGAAGCGGAGAGGAAATTTCGTCGTGCTCTCGTCAATGACGGGGAAAGCTCGGTCCTGCATTTCTTCCTCGCCGAGATTTTCTACAATCGCGGACTTGGCGAGGAGGCACTGCGGTTCCTTCGCCGTTCGATCGACCTGAATCCTGCCAACCCGGACGCGCACTTTCTGGCGGGTTTTATCTTCGGCGATCTGGGACGCGTGGATGAGGCACGCGAGGCGAACCGTCGTGCAGTCGCCCTGAACCCGGCCCTGACGCGGGCACAGGCCAATTTGTCACTGGAGACACGGAGGTCGGCGGACAGCGAGCGCAGACATCCGCATGCGGCTTCGCCGGAGCAGGGGACCACGCATCTCACGCTCGCGCTCGCTCTCCGTCTCAAGGGCTACCATGCGGAGGCGTTGCGCGAGTGTCACGCTGCGCTCGACGCCGGGGAGAGTCCTCCGGCTGCGCTCGAAGCCATCGCGAGCCTTCACCTGCTTCTGGGGCAGCCCCACCAGGCACTCGATGCGTACGATCGCGCCGTCGCCCTACACCCGGACAACCCCCGCTTGTGGAACCAGCGGGGGATCGCGCTCTACCTGATGGGGCGTGCGAATGATGCCGAAGAAAGCTTTCGGCATTGCATGGCGAAGGAAGATGCGTATGCGGCAGCGCACAACAACCTCGGAGCCATCCTGTGGGATCGAGGAGAGGTTCGCGAGGCAACCAATTCCTTCCGCCGCGCGGCGCGCAGTGACCGTGCGTTGTTGAGTGCCCGACTGAATCTCGCCCTTGCGCTTCTCAGGCAGGGACACTTTCAGCTTGCGCTCGACGCATACAGGAATGTGCTCCGCGATAAACCGGAACACGCGGGGGGATGGGATGGCGTCGGGCGTGTGCTCCTCGAGTTCGGAGAGTTCGCTGACGCGCGCGACGCCTGCGTACGAGCGATTCAGGCCGATCCGAATCTTGCGTCGGCGCACCACAGCTTGAGCCTCGCGTTCTCCGGGCTCGGAGACGCAGAAGCCGCAGCGGACTGCGCGGCGCGCGCAGTGAAGCTCGATCCGCGTGCCCTTCCACACACGATGGTCCTGGAGATGGACACCGCTGAAAACGCGGCAGCCATTCCTGAAGGCATAATTGCCGCCGCAGCCATTCCCGACTATAGACTCGCTGCCGACTACCTGTCGAAGGGACTGCACGATCGCGCGCTCGCGGAAATTCGACGTGCGATGGCCAGAGGTGCAAATGAAAACGAAGGCATGATTCTGCTCGGTAGGTGTTTTGCGGCACGGGGCGAGTATGGAGTGGCCGAAAAGGAATTCGTTGCTGTGCTTGGCTCGCGGGCGGGCGACGACGCCGCTGCACTGGAGCTCGCCTCCGTTTATAGAGCTATGGGCCGTCCGTCCGATGCCTTGCGGCGGGTTGTCACGCTGCTTCGGACCAATGTCTACCACTTCGCGGCACTCGTGTTACTGGGCGAGTCATTGCTCGACCTGAAGCGTACCCGCGACGCGGCCCGGGCCTTTGCGCGCGTTCTCAAGTTCAATCCGAATCACGCGGTCGCGAGAAAGTACAGCGCCCTTGCGTCATCGGAGCGCGGCTGATGGCGATCGAGGGCCCGCTTCAGGACATCGGCATTCACGATGTGTTCCAGCTCCTCGACCTCGCGCGCAAGAGCGGGCGTCTCACCGTGCGTTCCGCGGTGCGTGGAAATGAAGGGACTGTGTTCTTCGACGCAGGCGCCGTCGTTCATGCGACGATGAAAGACAATCCACACACCCTCGGCGCCCTGCTGCGTAAGGCAGGCAAAGTGAGTGACCGGGAGCTCGATGCTGCGACAGCCGCACAGGCCGCTGGTGACTCGAGACTCCTCGGTGAGATTCTGGTCGCGCATGGCGCGGTGACGCGTCGCGACGTCGAGCGCTACATGCGCCAGCAGATCGAGAGCGTCGTATTCGATCTGTTCTCATGGAATGAAGGATCATTCACGTTTGCCGATGGTGGCCGGCGCGTTAAAGCCGACGCGGCCATCCGCGTGAGCATCGAGTCACTGCTGATGGAAGGGGCACGCCGCATCGACGAATGGTCCCGGATGGGGGACCGCATTCCGGATGCGGATGTGGTGCCGCGGCTCGCCGCGCTTCGAGACAGTGCGGACTCCTACATCGATCTCCGTCCCGCCGAGTGGGAAGTGCTCGCGTTGATCGATGGCAGTCACTCGCTTCGTGAGATCGCAGCCGAGCTCGCCGTAAGCGAGTTCGAGGTCGCCAAGACCGTTTACGGAATGCTCAGCACTGAGCTTATCGAAATTGTTCGCGACACAGTGGGGGTCGCCGCGTGACTCAGGAGTCCGAGCTTGCTTTCGCGGAGGTCCTGGGCGACGGTGAACAGACCGCGCTCCTGCTCGACCATCGGGGCGTCGTTCGCGCAGGCATATACCTCGACGCCCGCGGCACAAACGTCAGTCGGGAAATCGGCGCTGCACTCTCGGGCGTGGGAAGCGAAGTCACCCGGTCCATGCGTCACCTGGCCCTTGGCGAGTGGCGGGCGATAGTCTGCGAGTGCACGTATGCCAACCTCGCCTTTGCGCCAACCGACGAAGGCGATGTCGTCGTCGTCGCTGCCGCCCCATCGGTTCCCCATGGCTTCGTTCGAAGGCTGCTCGACATGGCGTGCAGCCGCGCGCTCGCCTGGGGAAGAGAGGTGGCATGACAAACGAATTCAACTCGGTTGTCGAGCGGCTGCAGCGCCAGCCGGGAGTACTGGGCGTAATGCTTGTCGGCCTCGACGATGGGATGGTAATCGCCGGGGATGCAGGGCCGGGGCGTCAGGATGACACCGCGGCAGCGCTTGCGTCGTCGGTATTCCGGCGAACCCGCAACGCCGCCGCCGAAGCAGGGCTTGGCGATGCGAATTTCATCCGGCTCGAAGCCGACCAGGGGCACCTGTGCGCGGCCGCGCGAGGAGATCTGGTGATAGTCACAGTGGCATCGAGCACAATTAACCTTGGGAGGCTGCGGCTCGAGATGCTCGCCGCAGTGGAGAAGCTATGATTGCAGGAGCCGTTAGTGCGGCCTGGCTCGATGCGCCGTTGCGCCGGTTCGTCCAGGATTCGAGAGTGCAGCGGGCGATCGTGTTGCATCCCGACGGAAAGGTCCTCGGTCAATTCGGGTTTGCCAGCGCGGGAGAGGTGATGACTGCGTGCGCTCTTGCAGCGGCAATCAACGCTTCCGGCCGTGAGCTCGGCCGCCAGCTTGGCGGCAGGCCATTTCTCGGGCTTCATCAGGGTGGGCGGACCCAGGGCGTGTTCATGGGATCCTGCGCCGCTCCCGGATGTGAGTGTCTCCTCCTGGCTGCCTTCGACAGAGACAGCACGCTTGGCCTGGTGCGCCTCTACTTCGCCGAATTTCGGGATGCAGTGAGC
>DATAIM010000409.1:0-4733 GCA_036262655.1 Gemmatimonadaceae bacterium
CGTGATCCGCCAGTGGCCCCGGATCACTGAGAAAACGCTGTCGGATGACTCCACTCGAGTGCATCGGGTCGCCACCCCTGAAGTACACGCAGATCGCAACGTAGTCGATGTCAGCTATACAGTTGAAGTCACCGACCTCGACACTCGCCAGACGGAACTTCTTCGCGAGACGCACAGCATGCGGTACCTCTTTACGCCCGAGATCGAGCTTCTGCTCGAGATTGCGGGAATGAAGCTCCTGGAGTCCCGGGCGTGGATGTCAGACGACTCACCGGGCTTCGAGTCCTGGGGCGCGGCGTTCATAGCAAAAGGATGACACACGATCCGAGCAAACATCGGCGCGTGACGCGAGCGAGCGCGTGAACGTAGCGCTTCCTTTTGTCTCGGTAGTCATACCGACGCACAATCGGGCAGAGATCCTGCGCCAGACCGTCGATACCTTTCTGTTGCAGACATACCCCGGCGACCGGTGGGAGCTCATCCTCGTGGACAACGACTCGACCGATAACACGAGCGAGGTTCTCGAGCAGATCGCCGCGGCGGATTCGCGGGTTCGTGTTCTTAGCGAGATGCGGAAAGGGGCCCACTTCGCGCGAAATTCCGGCGCTCTTGCCGCGAAAGGGTCGGTGCTCTACTTCACCGATGACGATATGCTCGCCGATCCGGCAATGCTCGAGAGAATCGTTGAGGGGTTCGAGGCGGATTCGAGGGTTGCCTCCGTCACGGGGAAAGTGCTGCCGCGATGGGATACCGAACCGCCCGTGTGGATCCTCGAGCATTGTCGCAATGCCCTTCTCAGCCTCAACGATCTCGGTGAAGCACTGATCGTCTCCGACGATGATCCGGGTGTGTTCAGCTGTCATCAGGCGGTTCTGAGGGGGGTCTTCTTTCAGGCGGGCGGATTCAACCCCGATACCAACTCCGCGTTGTACACGGGCGACAATGAGACGGGTCTGAACATCAAGATTCGCAAGCTGGGTCACCGCTTTGCCTACGTCGGTACCGCGGTCACACAGCACATGATTCCCGCATCGCGGATGACGCAACGATACGTGAATGGGAGGCTGGCGGACCAGGGCTTCTGCGACAGCTACACGGATTACCGCGCGCTGCGGCCTGGCAAAGCGAGGCTGCTGAAGCGAATGGCCGCGCATACCGCGCTTGGCGCGCTGACGATCGGCAAGGCTGGCGCGCGCCGCCTCCTCGGCAACTCGGCGTGGCATATCGATCTGGCACGGTGGTTTTACTACCGGAATCGGGTTCGTTACGACGCCCGCCTCCTTACCGATGACAGGTGGCGCCGGTTCGCACTGAGAGACAACTGGCTCACGGATACGGCTGACGCTTTCGATGCCGCGCACTGAGGGAGGCCGCCGCGCGAAGGGAAGCCGGTCGGGCGGCTCCGAGGACAAACCGCTCGTGTCAGTCGTGACAGTTGTCTTCAACGGCGCGCGTTACATGGAAGAAGCCATTACTGCGGTTGCAAGCCAGACGTATCCCCACGTAGAGCACGTTGTGATCGATGGCGGGTCCACCGATGGCACGGTCGACATCCTCCGCCGGTACGACGATACGATCGGCTACTGGGTGAGCGAACCCGACGATGGCGTGTACGACGCAATGAACAAGGGCGTAATGCAGGTAGCCGATCCGGAGTCATATGTGCTCTTCGCGAATTCCGACGACCGGCTTCAGGCGCCGGATGTTCTCGCGAGAGCCATTTCGGCCAGTGATGGAGAGGACATGCTCTACGGCAGAATGCTTCTCACCGACGGTCAGGTCGAAGGAGTGGCCGGCCGGCCCGTCAACCTTGGTGATCTGGCGTTCCAGACGCTCTGCCATCCTTCGACGCTCGTACGCAGAAAAATCTTCGATACAGTCGGAATGTTCGACACGCGCTACGCGATTGCGGCCGACTACGATCACATCGTTCGATGTTTTGCGGCGGGGATCTCCACTCGATTCGTGGACGTAGTCGTATCGCGAATGCGGATGGGCGGATTGAGCGAGGAGCAGTTCATGCGCTCATGCCGCGAGCGGAAGGACGTCATTCGCAGGCGCTTCCCGTTTCTGCCTCGCCTGGGCGGTATCTGGCAGGTAAATTTGTATGATATTCCACGTAACACCGCACGGCGGCTGATCGACCGTGCAGGCCTCCTCGGCCACTGGCGAGCGCTGAAGGGCTCTTAGCCACCGATGCAACCCGACCTCTCCGTGATTGTCGCCTCCTACAGGCGAAGCGATGCACTCGAGCTTTGTCTCGAAGATCTGGCTCTCCAGGAAACCGATAATCCCTTCGAGGTGATACTCGTGCTTCAGGCTCATCCGGCGGAAGCAGCGGACGCGTATCGGGCCAGGTATGGAGAACGGCTGGCCCTGCAGATCGTCGAATTCAGTGAAGGGCTTGGAACGTCGCGGGCTCGAAACACCGGACTGTCCATGGCGCGTGGCGAGATCGTAGCATTTCTCGACGACGACGTACGGCTTCCCCGGACCTGGGTGTCATCGATGCTTGCGTTCTACGCGGATCCACAAATCGGCGGAGTCGGTGGTTTCGTCGATCATCCGGGGCATTACAACCTCGCTCGCAATGCCGCTTATCGACTCCTTGGACTCACGTCGAACCGCTATCGAATCGATTGGGGCGGATTCAATCTTGGCCCCGCCACCCACCCGGCCGAGGATCAGCCTGCGGCGTGGCTGAGCGGGGGGAACATGTCGTTCCGTCGCGCCGCGATACAGGCAGTCGGGGGATTCGACGAGGCACTCGGCAGCTTCTGGCACGAAGACGTAGACGTCGCGTACCGGGTACGGAAATCCGGATGGAAGATGATCTCCTCCGCCAAAGTCGCGATAGAGCATTATCCGAGCACCATCAATCGCCCCCCGCTGCACTCGCAGGTGCGGGAGCGTGAGCGCTCGCGAGTTCTATTCGTCTGGAAGGCGATTGGCGGTGAGCCCCTGTGGAGGCTCAGGTACGCTACGCGGCTCTTGCTTCAGGCTGCAGCCATGGGTGTAGTCGGGCTCGTGAAGATGGACCCCCGCATTCCGCTGAACGTTGTGCGTGGCGGCTGGGAAGGGTACAGGGCGCTCGATGCATCACGCGCCGCAAGCGCCGCCCGTTCGGAGCGTGCGGGGTGACGCCTTCGGTCACGATTCTGATTCCGACCTACAATCGGATTCGTGCACTCGAGACGGTGTGGCCGTCGTACCTCGGTCATCCCGATGTTGCGCGGATCATCGTCATTGACGATGGATCGACAGATGGAACAGCCGAGCGCGTAAAGGAGTTGTCGACGCAGACGCGAGTGCCGGTGGAGGTGTTGAGGCACGCGACGCAGCTGGGCCAGCCCGCCGCGCGGATGTCAGGGATCGCCGCCGCGACAACGGAGTGGGTCATGTTTGGCGAGGACGACGTCTGGCTTGCTTCTGATTACTGCTCGACGCTGCTTCGCGAGGCCAACGAGCTCGGCGCGTCGGTGATCGCCGGAAGAATCGTGACGGCCCTGGTACCGGGGGAGTTCGACGAGAGCTGTCTCATAGATCCGCCGTCACCGGTGCGAGATGTCTTCGAGGTTTTCGATCTCGACTCGATGGACGCGCGTTTTTCTGAAAGAACCCCGGGGCCGGTGCGCGCGCCCTTCATCCACTCGATTGCACTGATTCGCCGGGACATTTTCTCTGCGGTCGGGTTCGACGTCTGGTATTCGGGAAATTCGTGGCGGGAAGAGACCGACTTCTACCTCGCTGCGAATTCTGCGGGGAAAAAGATTTATTTCACGCCCAGCACCGTCTGCTTTCACCTGCGCGGACCCATTTCTGCGGTTGGGGGCCAGAGAGTGAACCGCGTCTGGTTCGAGTATCTTGCCTGGCGGAATACAAGGTATCTAGCCAGAAAACACTGGAGCTATCTCCAGCGTGAGCACGGGCTTCGAGGCACCGCCACCGGCTGGACCCTCCGCTACTTCGTCCGCCGGCAGGCGGCGCAGCTGAAGCGCATCGCGCGAACAGGCTTTCGGTCGACATATCGTGGCTGATCAGTCGGCGGTCCCGATCCGTTTTCCGACGTCCGCCGGGTTGATCCTCGC
The DNA here is from genome assembly GCA_036262655.1 of Gemmatimonadaceae bacterium. Lineage (GTDB taxonomy): Bacteria > Gemmatimonadota > Gemmatimonadetes > Gemmatimonadales > Gemmatimonadaceae > UBA4720. The sequence continues at coordinate 4,089 of DATAIM010000409.1, forward strand.
TGCGTCGCTGTCTTTACACCTTGCCGCTCTTGTGGAAGTCGCATTCGCATATCCGATCGAAGCCGCGACGGCATTCCTCTGCGGAGAGTTTCTGCTTTCCCTTGCACTTCTCCGGCTCTACGACGGAAAGTGGGTTTTCCAGGACATCCGGTTTTTCTTCGTCATCTTTTTTTTCCTCTACGGCGGAACCCTTCCGCTCGTCGTGCTTGCCGGTCTGAGCGGCGATCAACCGGGGATTGCGGGCGCCGCATTCATGTACGGAACTGCGTTTTTCGGGTTCAACCTGGTCCAATGGTGGTATCGCCAGGGATGGCATGACGTCCCTCCTCATGTGTTTGCCCGGTTCAAGCCGACATCTTTGAACGGCCTGGTGCTTCTTGGCGGATTCGGGTTTGTTGTTGCTTACGCAGTGGTCCGTGGAGTCGATCTGTCGCTGACGATCGACCGCTCGCAGGTCCGCTTTCTCGCCACTCAGATGTGGGTGGTGACAATGTTCGCGATCAACGGGCTCGTGATGTATATGTTCCTCGCCTGGAGCGGGCTGTCGAGGACCGGGCGAATTGCGCTGGTTGCATCAGTGCTTCTGTTCGTCGGATTCCAGGTGGCTATGGGAAACCGCCGCGATTTTCTTCCGATGCTCGTCTT
>DATAIM010000410.1:0-3426 GCA_036262655.1 Gemmatimonadaceae bacterium
ACTGTTGGTTACTGGGCCGTTCTCGTCACGATGGCGGCGGAGCAGTTCGGCACCAACATTCGCGCGACCGTTGCGACCACGGTTCCAAATTTCGTGCGCGGATCCGCGGTTTTCGCGGCGAGCATGTTTGCGTACCTGAAGGGTCAGGTCGCCGTTCCGCGAGCGGCGTTCATCGTGGGGTCGATCTGCTTCGGGCTCGCACTGCTCGCTCTGACCCAAGTAGATGAGACGTTCACGCGCGATCTCGACTATGAGGAAAGTCCGTCACCGGCCTGAATCACTAACAGCCGCTACAGTGTTCAAAAGTCGCCTCCCTTGACTCTAGAGCGGCTGTCTCTGCTCCTTTAAAATCTCCAGGGCTGACGTCGTTGACAGACTCGCGCACTGAGCTAAGCTGGGTGGACGGAAAAACTCTTGCGGTTCATCTGCCGTCAAATGCCGTTGCGCTCAACTTCTGCGCGGGGTTAATCGAAAGTGCCTAGAGCGATCTTTTTTTCCATCATCGCATTGTCGGCGTGCGCGCCGGTTTCCGCTCGCCCACCAGTCACGCCCATCCGTCAATGCACTAAAGCTCTGGTCGCCTGCCAGCGATGGGTAACGCTCGGCGGCGGGCCGGGACGCTCGATGGTGTACTCGAACTACGCCCTCGACGGTTCGAACCCGGCGATAACCCGAGCGCTCGTAATGGTTCACGGCGCGGGACGAAACGCCGACCATTACTTCGAGACCGCGATGGCCGCCGGATTTCTTGCCGAAGCACTAGGGAACACGATCATCATCGCTCCACGGTTCCCCACCGGCGAAGACAAGATCGCGCCAAATGAGCTGCTCTGGCCGGCGCGCGGCGACACATGGAGATCCGGAGGCATGTCGCCGCCGATGGGCACGGTCTCCGCATTCGACTTCATGGATCAAATCCTGCGCAAACTCGCGGACAGAAGAACCTTTCCCAACCTTACGCGGATCGTTGTCGCAGGCCACTCTGCTGGCGGCCAGTTCGCAAACCGATATGGTATGTCGAACAAAGTGGATGGCACACTGCGAGATGTGAGCATCAGCTACGTCGTTGCAAACCCGTCCAGCTATGCGTGGCCAACCGCCCTGAGGCCGCTGCCGAGTGGCGACGCGGATTCCGCTACCGCAGCGAAAGCGCCACTCGGGCCGGACGGAGAAAAAGTGCACACCCAGTACACCTTTGCCGCGTTCGATTCAACGAAGGCGCCGACTTTCAATAACTGGCCTGCAGGGTTGAGGAACCGCACCGGCTACACGGCGCAGATGAGCGATGACCAGCTCCGGAAGCAGCTGGTCGAGCGCCGGACGACGTACCTGCTTGGACAGGTGGACGTTCTGCCACTCGGCGGATTCGACTCGTCTCCGAACGCAATGGCGCAGGGACCCACGCGCCGGGCGCGCGGCGAGGCGTTTCTCAAATATGTGAACGAGACGTTAGGTGCCAGGCACACAGCGATGATTGTTTCCGAATGCGGTCACAACGACCGCTGCATTTTCACGACGAATGCCGTTTTTCCGGTAATCTTCCCGCGGTAAGTCGCAGCAGCTCGAGACCCAATCGCGCCGAATGACGGCGCCGTCCATTCGTCGCTAGAACTTCAGCCGCGAGAGGTAGACGAAATCGCGGCGCACGCTTTGGAGCGGCGTGTCCGGATACGTCTCCTGCTCGACGAACACGTGCTTCTCATCGATATGAGCGACGCTTGCAAGCAGGCGGCGAACATCGATGACTCCCTTACCCAGCTCCGTGTCGACTTTCGCGCAAAGGTGCGGCACGTCCTTGACGTGAAACAGCCAGTAACGCTCGCCAAACCGCTTCATGTACTCCATCGGATCGTGCCCTGCCATGGCCAGATTGCCGGTGTCGAGCTGAAGCCTGACATAGACTGCGTCGGTGCGCGCAGCGAATACGTCGTACGGAATCCGGCCATCAATCAGCGCAAAATCCCCGGGATGGTTGTGAAAGCCGATCCACAGGTTGCGCTCGCGTGCAAGTCGCCCGGCTTCATTCAATCGATCTGCCCAGCGTCGATAGTCATCGAGCGTAGCAGGCTTTTGGATCGGCAGCTCGGCTACGACGAGATATTCGTGGCCCAGGGTCTGTGCGTCATCCAGCTGCCGCTGTAGATCGTCGAGCGCACTCCCCGCAATATGGGTCGACGGAGCGCGTAAGCCGTTGCGATCCAGCATCGTCCGCAACATCGCGGGCGGCGTGCCGAAGTTGTTCATCGATCCGAGCAGCTCGACGTCCTTGTAGCCTGCGGCGGCGATATTCGCTATCGTGCGCTCGAGATCGCGACGGCCGTCGTCGCGAAGACTGTACAGCTGAAGACCGATGCGCCGGAGGCGGCGCGAGCTCATCCTCGTCAGCGCACCTGCGCAGGCAACCTGTGTGATTCCAACTGCTGAACCGATCGCTGCCGCAAAATCGCGACGATTCATGTGAGGTCCATCAGAGATAGCTCAGCCACCGGGCCGGTCTTCGTGCCCTCAGCGCCGCGTACCAGCGACACAGCGGATACATCGTGAATACGACGATTGCCCATACCAAATAGACGATGGGCAGAGAATAGCCCCACCCCGGTGGCGGATAGAAGGGGTAGTGGCCGAGGTCTGGAGATTCGAACATCCATAATATTCAGAGTTCGCAGGATGACAAAGCCGATGATGAGCGCAGCGGCAAGCTTCAGAGGAGCCGTTTGCTGTTAGCTCCGTGGCCGACTGTAGTGAAGCAGCACGACGCCGGTGGGGAACTGTTTCACGGATACCAGGTTGAACGTAGCGTGCACCCCACCATCCGCTGGGATCACTCGCTTGCCGCCTCCCAGCGTCAGCGGATACACGAGAAGGTGCAGCTCGTCGACAAGGTCATGCGCGAGAAGGTCGTGGACGAGCATGCTGCTGCCGTCGGTCAGAATGTTCTTTCCGGGCTCCGCCTTCAGTGCGCGGACCGCGTCTATGACGTTGTCCCGGATGATCGTTGTGTTGCGCCAGACCGGCTGCTCCAGCGTCTTTGACACAACGTACTTGCGAGGTGAGTTCATCGCGTCTCCGAAGGGGTTGCCGGCAGGCATCGGCTCGAATGCCTCTGCATGCGTGACATACGTGCGACGTCCCAGCAGAAACGCGTCGCAATCCTGCATCAACGCGAAGAAGCTCTTGCCGATGTCGTCGTGCCAGTACGGAATGGTCCATCCGCCGTACTCGAATCCTCCGTCACGATCTTCGTCTTTGCCGCCTGGAGCCTGCATGACGCCGTCCAGCGAAACGAACTCTGAAACAATCAGCTTTCTCATGTCTTCATTTCCAGATGAAGGTGGAGACTAGGACACCCAATCTGCTGTGCACGTTGTGATCTTCCACATTCTGTGCCACGCGGCGGCCAATGCAAATCCATTCGGCAGCTGAGAG
>DATAIM010000411.1:0-10392 GCA_036262655.1 Gemmatimonadaceae bacterium
GGTCACCTGCTGGCCTCTTCCAACCAACGAGATCAACGGTAATCCGAACATCCCAAAGGGTTGAGAGCGGGGCATCGATTCACCTGAGCCCTCGCCAGCTAGCGGGGGCTCGGTTTTTTTTATAAGAGTTGCCGCGCTCGCCATCATTCGATAGCGTTGGTTGGGTACCTCCCGCGGTCTGGGGGTGCGACCTTTGGCGCGTGTTCTGTGTACTAGATAGGCCAACATCGATACCCACCGCAAAATTGGCGAGGAGCACTTTGCGAATGCGAAAGCTTGGATTTCTGACCATGATGCTCCTCGGCGCGGCCTGCAAAGGGACCGACTCCGTCGATCCCCCCGTAACCACTACTGTCGTGGTGTCGTCTTCGGCGGCGACCATCGGCGTGAACGAGACAGCGCAGGCAAGTGCGATCGTAAAGGATCAGAATGGAAACCCGCTAGCCGGAAAAACGGTCTCGTGGACCAGTCTCAATCCAGGCATCGCCACCGTCAATCCAACCACCGGCCAGATCAGGGGCGTGGCAGGGGGCACGGCGACCATCCAGGGCAGCGTTGATGGAGTCACTGGGTCAGCGACAATCACCGTGGTTGCGCCGATCGCCTCGTGTGTCAGTGGCCCCACGACAGCCGATCTGGCGACTGGCCAGGTCCGAGTGATGGGGGCCGTCGAGACCAAGGGCTGCATCAAGATCGCGAGCACTGCGGCGGGCTCGCAGTACATCGTGATCGGCGCATACACCAGCTCGACTTCCGATGCCTTCCTCAGTTACACGCTGAAGTCGGACGAAGGTGAGACGGTTCCGAGTACGAGCATGTTGACGACAGGAATGCGCGCGGCGGCACAGCTTCCGCTGAACCAGCCTGAGCTTGCAAGCTCCCTTCAGGTCAGCTTCGAGAGTCAGCTCCGCCAGATCGAGCGAACCCAGCTCGATCTGAAAGCAGGGCACCGGGCCTACCAGACCCGGGCGATGACCGGGCCCGGAAGATTTTCTGTCAACACCGCGATCCCCGCTGTCGGTGACAAGGCGAAGTTCAACGTGCCGAAGTCATGCTCGAACTTCATTCCGGTCAATGCGACAGTCAGGTACATCAGCAATCGCGCGATTATCTACACCGATGATGCGGACCCCGCAGGCGGGTTCAGCGACGCCGAACTCCAGGAGATCGGGGCCGAATTCGACAACCTGATCTACCCGACCGACGTCGATTACTTCGGAACTCCGCTGGATCTCGACAATAACGGGCGCATCAACATCCTGTTCACGGTGGAGGTGAACAAGCTTACGCCAGCGGGTTCCACGGGGTTCGTGGGCGGATTCTTCTTTGCCGGCGACCTTTTCCCGAACAGTGGCGCCGGCTCGTGCGCACAGAGCAACATCAGCGAGATCTTTTACGCGCTCGCACCGGATCCGGACGGCGTGATCAATGGGAACAAGCGCAGCACGTCGACCGTGCGGCAGGGAACCAGGGGCACCATCGCGCACGAATTTCAGCACATGATCAACGCTTCGGAGCGCATTCGCAGCCCTATCGAGCAGGACCTCGAGAATGTCTGGCTTGATGAAGCTCTCGCTCATATGGCAGAGGATCTCAACGGCCTGGCCGCGAAGGGGTTGAGCCAGACCGGGAACTACAAGTCCACCGACATTCTTCCGAACGGCTCGGCCTCCGGAAGCCCGGCGGTGAACGATTACAATGCGTTCTTCTTCCAGAATTTCGCGCGCTTCCAGCGCTGGCTTCAGAATCCAGGCCAGAACTCACCAACGAGTTTCGCCGCCGGAGGTCCTCCAGCCGATAGCGTCCTCGCCGCGCGGGGAGCGTCGTGGGCACTCCTGCGTTATACGGCGGACCACTATGCACCCGGCGGAGACATCAAGGCGTTCACGCGAAAGCTCGCCGGCGGCCCCCTCACCGGAGTCAACAACCTGGTCACGCGCGCTGGAGGCGTGCCGTTTGACACCTTGATCGCCGGCTGGCTCGTTGCCAATTATGCGGACGATGCAGGCATACCGGGCCTGGCCACGAAGTACACGTACAAGACGTACGACATTCGCAGTCAGGTGAGCAGGATCACACAAAACCAGGCGTACCCGCTCGTTGTTCAGGACTTGAGCGGTTCGGGCGTAGTCGTGACCGGCATGCTTGCCCGGTCCGGGTCCGGCAACTACTTCCGCTTCACGCGCGCTGCAGCTGGCCCGGCGCGAAGCTTCCGTTTCCTGAATCCGGATGGCGCAACAGCGGTGAACTTCGCCAGCGCCTCTTTGATTGTCTTGCGTTCACAGTAGCCGGTTAACCGGCACCGGTTGTCAACTCGCTCATTCAGAAAGGGCCGGCTTACCGCCGGCCCTTTTTGTTATCACCGCTTGATCGGCGAGATATTTCCTTTCGAGTCGATCGTGAATGTCGGTCCGACGACGCTGTCCCGCGGTCGTGGCGGAGTTGTCGGGCTCATCGTGCTGCCATCTCTCCGCGTTTCACCAATGAGGTTGGGTGGTGGATCTCGTAACGCCCCCTGGTCACGCGGAGCGATCGCGCCGCCAGGCTTGTATGTCTCCCCGCCGGGCGGCGGCAGCGTCCCCCTCGAGAGAGAATCGCGGCGCGGTTCCGGCGGGTACAGCGAAGATGTATCAACGACTGGCGTATCGCGTACGGGCGTAGACTCGAGCGGCTTCAGAGTGTCGATCCCGCCGAGGGAGGTGTCCGCAGCCGGTTTTTTGTCCGCATCGGTGCACGCGCTAGCGGCGGAAATGACGAGAAGCGCCATCATCGCCGCGGGTGTCCACGAGCGATCCCCTCTCGGAGCAGTCATTCACCGTCCCCCCTCATTGCAATTGCATCGTGGACATCCTGCCGGTTCTCGACAATTCCATCATCGGGCGCACGACCTGTTCCCACTGCGCCGAATTATCAACGTTGACCTGACCCAGAACTCTCGCAATCGAAAGGCCGGGAATCGAGTAAACATCGGCGGCGCCTCGATTGACCGTATAACCGATGTCGGCGAGCGACTCGATCGTGATCGCGCTGAGCGGATTCAGCACTCCCGTGAATCCGGGGCTAGGCCTGGTCACGAATCCTGTCATCAGCTCGCTGAGGAAAACTGACTCCCGCCAATGCCCGTCCGCTGTTCCAGGCCCTCCGGTGTTCTCGACCGGAACGCTTCCAGGACAAACTGAGGCTCCGCCAATCGAGACACACGCGCCGATGCCGAGCGTGCCGGTGAAGCGGGAGTCCACGGTGCCGGCACCGGCGATGACCTTGTAGGTGTTCCACAACGTCCCCAGCCCGACCACGTGAATCATCTCGTGCTGAATCACATCGGTGAGAATTCCGCGGACGATCAGCGAATCGAGATCAGCAGCGTCAAACTTCATCACGCCGACTACAGTCTGGTGATTTTCCGATGTAGCCGGGCCGCGAATCAGGCACGGACCCGCAAATGCCAGCACTCGGCCCGGCCCGTCGATAGTGGCAACGGCTGCGTAGATGATGACATCGTCTACCGCCTCCTGAAACGCGGTGACGCCCGTGATTCCGCACTGCTCCAGGTTTATCGGCTGAGAGGGAAGGGACGTGTTCACCAGATCGCCGGTCACAGCGCCTCTGATGCGCGCTGCCGCTGAAATGAATGCAGCCGACGCCACCAGCGGCATGGGCGGGCCGAAGAATCTGACATCGACGTTATAGTCCGACTGAACCGCTGCCGAGATAGAGGCCGCCAGCGTCCCCACACCGGCGCGCAATGCCTGCGGCTCAGCGCTCTTGCCAAGCCTCCATGATGGCGATCTCGCGTTGCCCGCTGCGTCGCTCAGCACTGGAACTGACGAGACCGAACCATCGCCTTGCGCGATACCGAAGGAGACGGGAACCCCGCTGACCCCATTGCCGAACTGGTCACGCACCTGTACCGTCGGCGGAACCGCGACCTCCGTTCCCGCGAATGCGACCTGATTCGCCCCGGTGATGAACACGATGGATGTGGGCGGGCCGGCCTTCCCCATCACACTGATCGTGAGTGCTGGAAGGCCATCCACCGTGACGGTAACAGTGTTGACCCCCGCAACTTCACCGAGCTTCCACGTGCCAACCGTCGTGGCGCCATTGGCCGTAGACGAGGGCGCATTCGTCAGCGTGCCGCCACCCGCAGTGACGACCACCGTGACCTTTACGCCGCGAAGCGGATTGCCTCCCGCGTCTTTCACCACGAATGTTGGCGAAGTTGCGAGCACCAGGCCGGCTGTCCCCTCAGCGACAACCGATTGGTCCAGAGCGATCGACGCCGGGTCGGGCAACCCCGCGGTTTCCCGGCATCCGGTGAGCGCAATGATGCAGAGGAAAGCGGCGGGGACGCGCGCGCTACTGATCCGGCGGCCGACGAGAGAAGGCATGGACTCCTGAGGGAGAATGGTCACTCAAGTTAGGTCCATGAACTCCCACTGCCAACACTCACCCATCGCGGAGGGCTGACATCGGCGTCTCCCTGAATACGTCCCGTCCCGCCAGGAGTCCGATCGAAATCGTGAGTGCAAGCATTGCCAGTGCAATCAGCGACGCGGGAATCATTGCCGGAGAGAAAGAAGCCTCGAAGACGTAGTGCGTGAGCGCCCAGCCGCCTCCGATCGCCAGCAGCATTCCGGTCAGGCTACCCAGCAACCCGAGAAGCGTGTATTCAGCGAGCAGGATACGAATGATCTGGCCGCGGGTGGCGCCGAGCGTCTTCAGAAGCACGCTCTCGCGGATGCGATCGCGTCGCGTGGCGGCGACTGCGCTGAACAGAACGGGTATTCCCATCGCAAGACTGAACAGCGCCATGAAGCGCACGGCGGTCGAGACCTTTTCGACGATTCGCGCGACCGTCTCCTTCACGAGAGTGAGATCGATGCTCGACACATTGGGATACCGCATGACGATGTCGCGCTGAAGCGCCGCGACTGCATTGCTTCCGGGGATGCTCGCCAGCAGCACGTGCTGTTTGGGAGCAGACCGAAGTCCTGCGCTCGCGAACACCGCGAAGAAGTTCGGCTCGAATCTGGCCCACGTCACTTCCCGGAGGCTCGTGACACGGGCAGGCACCTCGACTCCCTGCACATTCCACGTGATGACGTCTCCCAGCTTTACACGAAGCTCGTCAGCCACGTCCGTCTCGAGAGACATCTCGGTGGTGTCGCTCGCTCCCCTCAACGCAGCGGCGCTGAACCATTTGCCCGCCACGATCCTCTCACCCGACGTCACCGTGTCACGGAACGTCGACCGAAACTCTCGTCGCAACGCCCATCCCGGCCGACCCGACGGCTGCCGTCGCCCTCGGCGGCTTGCAGCCTGTGCGACCTTGAGTGACTCCGCTGCCTTGCCCCCCTTTGCGCGAACCAGCGAATCGGCAGTTCGTTTTGCTCGCGCTTCGTCCACGATCTGCTCCACCGTCCGGTCGTTGATCTTCGAGATTCGCATCGTCACGACGGGGGCCGTTTGCAGCATCCTGCCGCGGGAGCGTACAAGCGAGTCTACTCCTTGCGCCTGATCATCCTGAATGTCGAAGAACACGAGGTTTGCGTTGGATGCTGCGGCATTGAACTCGAATCTGTCGAGGAGGTTTGACTGGACGAGATAGAGCGTTGTGATGAGAAACGCGCCAAAGCCCAGCGACAGAACGACAGAGCGGGTCTGATTCGCCGGCCGGTACAGATTGGCGACACCCTGTCGCACGACGTAGGGCCATCCGGCGCGCAGCGTACGCTTCGCGGCGAAGGACAGGAAAATGGCGCTCAGCGTAAGCACGGCCAGCACACCGAGGGTGCCTGCGCTGATCCACAATCCCTGCTTGAAGCTGGACGCGCGCAGCAGTGCTATCGCGACAACGCTGAGGACGAGTGCCGCGTTCACCGCTACGCGAAGGATGTCATTCCATCGCATTCGAAGCACTTCGGAATCCGCATCCCGGCGAAGCGTCTGGAGCGGCGAAACATTTCGCAGCGCGAGCAGCGGCCGGAGCGAGAAAATCAGCGCGATCCATCCGCCGATCACTACTCCCGTAAGTATCGCCGACGGCTCGAGCTGAACGGAGACATCGACCGGAAGGAAATCCCCGAATACGGAGGGCAGTCCAAACTGCACCGCGACACCGAGCGCTGCTCCGGCGATTGCTCCCGCGAGTCCCATCGCTGCCGCTTGTGCCACGTACATCGCCAGCACCTGCCCGCTCGACGCGCCAAGGCAGCGGAGTATCGCCACCGTATCGATCTTCCGCGCGACGAACGCGCGCACCCCACTCGCAACTCCGACTCCGCCGAGCAGCAGTGCAACGAGGCCGACGATACCGATGAACTGGCTCAGTTGTTCGATTGCGTCGGTCGCGTTCTCCTCACTCTGCGTGACCGTCACCGCACGCAGCTGTGCACGATCGAGCGCCGGCCGGAGCGGTGCGACGATCTTTGCCGCATTCACCGAGGTGGGAAGCCTGGCAAGCACCGCGTATTCCGCCGTACTCCCGAACTGAAGCAACTGCGTCTCGGCCACATACCGCTCGGGGATGAAAACCCGCGGACCGATGATTTCCGCGATTCCCGGAGTACCGGGGACACTCGTCAAGGTTGCGGCAATCACGAAGCGTCCAAACCCCAGCGTCAGCGTGTCGCCGATGCGGGCATTCAGCGCAACGAGAAGGGATGGGTCGACGAGAGCAGCCGGCCCTGCGTGCATGCGGCGCCACTGGTTCGCCGGCTCTGTCGTGATCACGCCGTAGAAGGGGTAGTTCACGCTCACCGCTCGGACCTGAACCAGACGCGTTCCTCCAGTGCGCGGGACGAGCGCCATCGACGGAAACGTCACGACGCGTGCAAATTCCGCCTTCCCCCGGCGTGCAACCGTATCGAGAATCGCCTTCTGCTGGGCCGTGAACGGCCGCCGCGACGTAAACGAGATATCGGCGCCGAGGAGGGAGCGTGATTGCTCGCGGATGGAACGGGTGATGTTGTCGGCGAAAGAGTCGATAGCAACGAGAGCGGCCACGCCGAGAGATATCGCGGACATGTAGAGAAGCAGGCGCCGTCGCGCAGTGCGGCTCTCCCGCCAGGTCAGCCCTGCGAGCTGACGCCGTGATCCGCGCCGCTGGCGCGGTGCAGGGGATTCGGTCACGCGGCGGCCTCGGTGTCGCCGACAATGCTCCCGTCACTGAGGCGAATTGTGCGGGCGGCGCGCTGGGCGAGGACTGCGTCGTGCGTTACGAGCACGATCGTGGATCCGGATTCGCGGTTCAACGACTCGAGGAGGTCGAAGACCCTGACACCTGTGCCTGCATCCAGATTTCCTGTGGGTTCGTACGCGAAGAGAATGCGAGGAGCGTTCGCGAACGCTCGAGCGATCGCGACTCGCTGCTGCTCGCCGCCCGACAGCTGCATCGGAAAGTGATGGCCGCGCTGGCCGAGACCAACGCGCTCGAGGAGCTCGCCGGCCCGTGCCTCTGCGCCGTCGACTCCCTGCAGCTCGAGCGGAACCTGCACGTTCTCCCGGGCGGTGAGGGTGGGAATCAGCTGAAAGCTCTGGAAGACAAAGCCCACTTTTTCCCCGCGAAGCTTCGCGCGCTCGTTCTCGCTCATCGTGGTGAGGTCGTGTCCATCCAGGATCACCTTGCCGCGCGTTGGTGTATCCAGTCCCGCGAGGAGGCCGAGCAACGTCGTCTTCCCGCTGCCTGAAGGTCCGACGATTGCCACGAAGCCGCCCTGCGGTATCGTGAACGACACATCACGGAGAACCGCCAGCTGCTGGTCACCACTGCGGTATTCCCGTGTAACTTCTCTCGCAATGAGCATGAAATCCCTGATTGTCGGATTGCTGGCTGCGTCGATCGCCTGCGATCCGGGGCAGAATATGAATAAAGGCGACGCCGAGCCGGTCGCGGGGCGGCAAGCGCGCGCGGAGTCGCCGAATGTCAGTGCAGCACCCACTATGTCCGCGGTGCCGCAGAAAGTTACTGTGCTGTTCTTTGGCACGAGCCTAACAGCGGGCTATGGTCTCGACCCTTCAATCGCTTTTCCGAATTTGGTTGCGCGGATGGCGGCAGATGCGGGAACACCGATCGTCGCCATTAACGCGGGCCTTTCGGGCGAGACGTCCGCGGGAGCGGTGCGGCGAATCGACTGGGCGCTGAAGAGGCCGGTGGATGTAGTAGTCGTGGAAACGGGAGGGAATGATGCGCTGCGGGCGCTCGATCCTGACTCGCTCAAGGCGAACATCCAACAGATTGTCCGGCGCGTACGCGTGGCGCAGCCGAAGGCAAGGGTGCTGCTGGCAGTGATGGAGGCGCCGCCCAATCTCGGAGTGCAGTACACGAAGCGCTTCAGGAACGCTTACAGCGAAGTGGCGGCCGAGGAGCGAGTGACGCTCGTTCCGTTTCTTCTGGATAAGGTGGCGGGGTTTTCCTCGCTCAACCAGGCGGATGGCGTTCACCCGAACGAGAGGGGTGAGCGGGTCGTTGCGGCGAATGTCTGGCGCGCACTCGAGCCGGTTGTACGGGACGTTTACTCTGCGCGGGGAAAGGGTTAGGCAGGAGGGACATTTCTACTTTGTTAAGAGGGGACATTCCTACTTTGTGAAGAGGGGGACATTTCTACTTTGTTAAGAGGGGGGACATTTCTACTTTGGCTTGACACGACGGTTGGCGGGAGAGGCAAAAAAGGCTAAATTGGAAGGCTTGTCTTGAGTTGATGTGAACGCGCCGCGACGGACTCGCCCCGAATGGGAGAGGTCCCCAGACGGCGCTATTTATTGGAACTGGTACAATGGCGTTTCCAGCAACACAGATTCGGCGGGGAATGGTCCTCGTGTTTGAAGGCGATCCCTGCCGTGTGATCGAGTTCCGGCATCACACGCCCGGAAATCTTCGCGCGATGGTGCAGGCGAAGCTCAAGAACCTGCGATCCGGCTCGAGCTTTGAGCATCGCTTCCGCGCGGCTGATACGATCGAGAAAGCGTCGATGGAGACACACGATCTCGAGTTCCTGTATCAGGGTGGGGATACCTACCACTTCATGAACACCGAGAACTACGATCAGCTCGAGATGGACGAGGAGACACTCGGCGACAATGCGCAGTGGATGCAGCCGGGCATGAAGATCCAGGCCGAGTATTACAACGGGCGTCCAATCGGCATCGACCTTCCGAACTCGATGATCCTCGAGGTCGTTGAGACTTCAGCGGTCATGAAGACGGCGACCAAGAATGCGTCTTCCAAGCCGGCGAAGCTCGAAAACGGCGTCACGATCAACGTGCCCGAGTTCATCAGGACGGGCGAGAAGGTTCGCGTCAATCCGAACACCGGGGAGTACATGGACCGCGCCAAGTAGGAGGGACTGCGGGGCTGCGGAGAACTGCGGATTACGGTGCTGCGGATCCTGCGGACTGCGGTGCTGCGGATCCTTCGGATTGCGGTGCTGCGGATCCTTCGGACTGCGGTGCTGCGGAGAACTGCGGATTGCGGTGCTTGCGGATCCTGCGAACTGCGGACTGCGGTTGTGCGGACAGGTAAAAAAACCAGTGGCGGGTTTCTCCGCAGGCCCGTAATGCGCAGTTCTCCGCAGAACCGCAATCCGAAATGAGTAGTTCCGCAGCACCGCAATCCGCAGTTCTCCGCAGCCCCGGAATCCGAAGTGAGTAGTTCCGCAGTCCGGATCCCGCAGCACTGTTGGTTGATTCGATGTTGCGGCGCGGTTAAGATGCACAGTTGCACATGGTGGCTGTAGCTCAATCGGTTAGAGCACCGGTCTGTGGCACCGGGGGTTGCGGGTTCAATTCCCGTCAGCCACCCTCGCGTTGAGGCGGTTGAACGGCGTGAAGAAGGGATTGTAGGTCCGTAGCTCAATTGGTAGAGCACCGGTCTCCAAAACCGGCGGTTGGGGGTTCGATTCCCTCCGGGCCTGTCGGGAAAAATCTGGCGCTATCGTCTAGGGGACTAGGACGGGGCCCTCTCAAGGCCCAAACACGGGTTCGAATCCCGTTAGCGCTATTGGCCCCATCGTCTATCGGTTAGGACGGCACCCTTTCACGGTGCAGAGAGGGGTTCGATTCCCCTTGGGGCTATGTTGTTGGGGGGATCCGCCTTAACGTCAGGCGACGCAGTTTTTTTGTTGTTTGGGGCCGTAGCTCAGTTTGGTTAGAGCACTCGACTGTCACTCGAGAGGTCGCGGGTTCGATCCCCGTCAGCCCCGCTGGAAAGAAGGACAGTGACACGTGATTGACGGCGCGCTCGCGCGCCTGAACGTTGCCCTGGTGGTGAAATTGGTAGACACGCCATCTTGAGGGGGTGGTGCCGAAAGGCATAGCGGTTCGAGTCCGCTCCAGGGCATGGCACACCGCCACAGTAGCTCAGTGGTAGAGCACTCGATTCGTAATCGAGCG
>DATAIM010000412.1:0-7530 GCA_036262655.1 Gemmatimonadaceae bacterium
AGGCACCCGGATACGTCGTCTGCGCGATGACGATCGGGTAAGTGATGTCAGGGTATTCGTCGATGGCCAGTCGTCGGAATGACACTACGCCGAGAACGACGAGCGCGAGCATCAACATTGTCGCGAACACGGGCCGGCGGATTGAAACGTCAGAGAGAAACATGCTCGTTAATTCTGGCGGGTCGGCTGCGCGCCGGGAGCCGATGCGCCGCGGCGGCCGCCGGTCGGTGAAACCACATTCACTTTCATCCCCTTGCCAAGGCTGCCGACATTGCCGGACACCACGCTGTCGCCGGCTGCAAGCCCGGCGATGATCTGGACGATTCCGCGGCGCTCGTCCCTGACGCCGATCTCGACGCTTGCGGTATCGAGCGCCCCGCCCTCCACGCGATAAACGATGGAGCCACCGGTTGCAGTCTGCTTCACGGCGGACGTTGGAACCGTCAGCGCGTCGGAAATCGTGCGAGCGAGCACCGTGCCGGTAGCAAATGTGCCGCCCTTTAGGGATCCATCAGGGTTCGGGACCTGCACGTAAACCGTGACGGACCGGGAGACCGGATCAACCGTCGGGCTAACGCGCGCAACCCGGCCACTGATGCTTCGCGCATTTGCGAGGAACTCTACGCTTTGCCCCGGCGCCACGGCGTTCGCCAGCTTTTCGGGTACCGCCGCGGCGAGCTCGAGAACGGTGTTGCGAACGACACTGAACATCTGGGCACCCCTTGCAATGTGCTCCCCGTTTTCGACGAACCGTTTCTCGACGATCCCCCCCGTCGGCGCGAGAACTCTCGTGTCCCTTCTGCTCGACGAGCTCGACCGAACACGTGAGCTCGCGGCAGCGAGACGGGCGCGCGCTGTGCCCACCGCGTTGCGTGCAACCCTCAACTCGCCTTCCGCGATAGCCCCCGCTTTGAACAGATCTTCGGATTGCCTCAGGTTCCATTCGGCGGTGGCGAGATCACCCTCGGCCGCTGCTCTGTCGGCGGCAGCACTCTGCAACCCGCTCTCCTGCTCCGTTGACTCGAACCTCGCCAGCAGCTGGCCGGCGCGGACGTAATCACCCTCACGCACGTAAATCCCTTCCAGATCACCCTCGAGGCGCGCGCGAACCGCCACGGTCTCGATCGGTCGCAGATTACCCGTGATCGGGACGCCGTCTACCAGGCTCGCCGGTCGCGCTATCGAAATGTCCGTCGGCGCGAGCGAAAGAGTCTGGCCTCCTCGACCGCCGGTCGCGTCACCTGGCCCCGCCACCGGAGAGCCGGCTGGTGGACGCGCAGCGGCTGCTTCGCTTTTCGCATTGGAGCACCCAAACACGAATAGCACTGACGGAGCAACAACGAGAAGCAACGGCTGGTTACTGGGCACTTTTGGATGACGAAGGAAGAGAGGTTCGAGGGGAGCCGGGAATTTCGAACAGGTGCGGTGGTCTGCCGATCGCGCGAGCATAACCCGCTGCGGCAAGGTATAGATCGTAGATAGCGCGCGCTTCGTTGGTCTGCGCGACCGTCAGTGCGAGCTGCGCGTCGGCGACTTCGAGTCGCGTCGCAAGACCCCGCGAATAACGAAGACTTGCAAGCTTGAATGCCTCGGCCGCTTCGGCTGCATTCTGTCCGCGTGCGGCGAACAGGGCCTCTGCACGCTCCAGCTCGGCGCGAGATGCTGCTCCTTCACTCGCGACCCTCTCGCGCGTCCTTGTGAGCTCGAGATCGGCGAGGCGAGCCTGGGCGGAGGCCAGGTCGATTGCACCTTTTGCACGGAAACCGTCAAATATCGGCCACGCCACCGAGATCCCGAACGAGCGGTCTCTGAACCAGCCGCCATTCTGACTCGTGCAAACACGTCCGGCGGGGGTGCCCTCGGCGCAGGGCACAGTTTCTATCCTTCCAGCGGCAGTCGGGAATCCGCTTTGCGGAAACGCCTGCCCGCCGAAGAGGCCGTTGATCGATATCGTAGGCAGCAAGTCGGCTCGGGCGACCGAAATTGCGGAATGACGAGCATTCGAGACCTGCTGCGCCGAGCGAACTGCGGCGCGATCGGGAGGGCGACTGTCCGCCTTCAGCGCGGCAACCCACCGCACGACGGATGCAGTGTCGAGCCTCGTGATCAGCTTGAGGGGCTGCGACGGTGGGATATTGATAAGTCGCCTCAGCTCAACGAGCGCGAGCTCCACCTCGCTTCGCGCCTGAATGACGGCCGGCTGGAGGTTCGCACGCTCGACTCCGGCCCGCAGAACGTCATAGCGCGATGCGCGGCCCGCTTTCTCGAATTGCTGTACCTGAGCAAGCCTCTCGCCGGCCAGGGCATACGCTGTATCCTGAATCGCCGCGAGTGTCCCCGCGAACAACGCCTGCAGGTATGCGCGCTGAACGTCGAGCGATGCCTGGGCGAGAGTTTCAGTCTGATCGAGTCGCGATGCTCGCCGAAGACTCGACGCGGCGCGAGACCCAGCGACGACCCGGCCCCCCTGAAACAGCGCCTGGGATATTGTTGCGTTGGCGGTATACGTGTTTGGCTGGTTGAATATTGCACCGACAGCCGCCGCGCGGGCGCTCTCGTAGACATGTGACTGGCTCGTTGAAAGCCGAACTTGCGGTAATCCGGCAGCGCGCGCGATCGTCACCTGGGCATCCGTGACTTCCACCTGCGCTTCCGCCGCTCGCGCCTCATCACCGATCCTGAGGGCGCGGGTCACGGCCTCCGGAAGGGAGAGCGCGACAGTATCTGGCGATTCAGCGCGCGCGGCGATTCCGCCGGGCGCAGGAGGTGCCTGGAGCGCCAGGAAAAAAAAGAAGATCGACATCATCGAAAGTTATACGGTGACAATCGACGGCGCGTTGAGGGGGACGCTCGCCGTGATCTTCAGCTTTTCCCAAGATCGGCAGGGCTCGGCGGCGCCTGGGATTTTCGTCGCAGCGGGACGACCGATCGCAAAAGATCCGGCGCCCGCCCGAAGGTGAACGCCGGATCATACCCGGGACGAGAATCGAACTCGTAAGGTCGTGAAACCGGAGGATTTTGAGTCCTCTGCGTCTACCAATTCCGCCACCCGGGCGCAATCGGTATTTACACTTCACTCACTCCGCAAACAAGCTCTCAGGCAGGCGGCCTACGCGCCCTTCTCTTCCCTGGCGGGCCGGGTCTCTGCCGAGGTCCGTTTCTTAAATCCTGAGTTCTTTTCCGAAGCTCTGACTGTAGACCGAAGAGCTTGGCCCGCTGTACCGGTGTCAGAAACTTCGCGAGCTCACGCTGCTCAGTCTGAACGAGCTCGAGCCGCTGTCTTTCGAGCTGCATCGTCTGGTCGAGAAGAGCAGCAACGCGGTTCTGGTCGGCGGTTCCCGATGTTAGCTGCTCTCTGAGGTCGCGTCGCACCTCGCTCTCCTTCTTCAGGAGTTCGACGCGCTTAGGCTCGAAGTCCCGATTGGTCGCCTGCAACCTGGTCATCTGATCGTCCGTAAGCTGAAGCCGCCGCCGCACGAGCTCGCCGGTTCGCTCGCGTAGCCGCTGCTCCAGTAGCGCGCGGCGCGTAGTCGGTACATCGCTATTGCCTCTAACGCCGGGCGGAGCCTGGCCGTCGGCCTTGCCGGCGGACACGAGAGCCATCAACCCCGCCAGGATCGCAAAGACCGAACTCCGTCGGCTCATGTGCCGTCCCCGATGTTCTCGATCGAATGTGTGACAGACTGTGGCTCCGCCGAAGGCACTGCCTCGATGGCGTCGAGCTCCGACAAGAGAGACTCGAGCTCGGCATCGCTCAAATCCTGCGTTCCGGCAATGAGCGAGAGCGATGGAACGTCCCGCTTTTTGACAACGGGCGCCCTCGCAATCGCGACTTCGGGGGCGCGAACAGCTGGAGCCTCCGCAGATGCAGGAGCGGGTGCCCCGACGATCGTTATTACCGGGGCCGTCGGGGGGTTGCCAGCGTTCATACCGCGGACACCCGATGGAGCCGTCAGCGTGCGTCCGCCCACAACGACTGCGATCAGCGCAGCTGCGGCGAGAATGGCGTAGCCGAGAGGTCGTTTGAGTTCGACGCGCTTGGTCGGCCCAGCAGCCAGCGCGACGCGTCCATACGGCGGAATCGCTGAAGTGATCCGCGAGATGTCGATCGCGGGCGCGAGCGGCTGAGAGCGGCGAACCTCCCGCAGCAGTGCCAGCTCCGCGCGGCAGCCAGCACATGACTGGATGTGCTCGCTGAGGACGACGATCTCCGGCCGGCTCAGCCGTCCGTGCGCAAGATCAGGCAACGCGTCGCGCACTTCGATGTTCATGCAATCATTCACTGACAAACTCCTTCACAGCGCGCATGGCGTTGTGGTAATGAACCCTGGCGGCGCCCTCAGTGGTTCCGACGATCTCTGCGATTTCACGGTACGACATTCCCTGCTCCACTCTGAGAACAAAGACTTCGCGCTGCATCGGTGACAGCGCCACAATCGCCTTTCTCACCCGCGACTCAGCCTCCTGCGCGAGAAGCAAATCGAGCGCATCGTACTCCGTAAGAGCATCCGCTGTCTCGACAGGGACAGTCGCTCGCTGTCTCTTCTCCGCGCGCCGCCGGTCCAGCATCAGCCGCTTCTCGATAGTGAAGAGCCACGTTCGCAGTGAGCTCTCCCCCCGGAATGAATCGAGTGACGAGAAAGCGCGTACGAAAGTGTCCTGCACAAGCTCTTCGATCTCTTCCCGCTCTCCGGAGCTTACCGCGAACCGGGCCAGAGCCTCCGCGTGGCGCTCGACGATCCGAGTGGCAGCACGGGAGTCGCCCGCCATCCACTCCTCGATCAGCTCGCGATCGGAATTCTGGTCCCCCCGCGGTTCCAAAGTCATTCAACTCGCCATGGTAGACGCTGCGCACAGGCTCTCGTTAAGCCATATCATTCTTCGCAATGTATGAGAATCATTCCCCTCCCGACGCGATCTCCCATCGCGGACTGCATCGGTCTCTGCCCGAAAACTCTGTTGCCGCATTTCTCGAGGCGATTGCCGCTGGAGCCGATGGGGTGGAGCTCGACGTTCACGCGAGTCTCGATGACGTGTTGTTCGTACACCATGATGCAGTCGTCCAGACACCTGCGGGCGCCTACGACATTGCACGGCTCGAGTCAACGGAATTGGCAAGGCTTCGCCTCGCTGGGGATCATGCTGTTCCAACCCTGGACGAGTCACTGGATGCGATTGGCGACCGCGCGTCTGTTTTCATCGAGGTAAAGGCGCGCGGAATCGAGCAGGCATTGACTCGATGTCTCCGGCGGCACTCGGACGACATCGGAGCCTACGCCGTTCATTCATTCGATCATCGGATCGTAAAGCGGATTACAGAGCTCATTCCGTCAGTCCGTACCGGCATTCTGCAGGTCTCGTATCTGCTCGACAGTTGCGCGGTCATGCGCGCCGTTGGTGCGACGGATTTGTGGCAGCAGGCAGATGTGATCGATGCGTCGCTCGTCGTCGATGTCCATGCGTGTGGGGGCCGGGTATACGCGTGGACCGCCAACAGCGAAACAGATTGGAAGGCTCTGCACGACAAGCGAGTGGATGGAATCTGCACTGATGACGTCGACCGTTACGCCGCATGGCGAGCCGCAGCACGGATGCGGAGCCCCTGCTAAGTTATCCCCCGGTCGACTGTACGATCCTGTATCCGCGCTCGAGGAGCATTACCTGATGAAAAAATCCGTCCTCTCACTCGCCGCCGCTGCCGCTCTCTGGGCGTGCGCACCGGCCCGGACCACACCCACGAAGGCGCCGGTTGCGGCGAAGGATTCCGTCCCGCCGACTGGAGCGGGAGGGGTATCGTTGGCGAACGCCGATCCGTTCCCAAGCACGTACGCCAGAATACCAGCTGCACCACTGGTAATTCGGAACGTCAACATCATGACCGCCGCCGGACCCACTATTCGGAACGGAATGGTTTCGATCGCCGACGGTAAGATCGTTGCGGTCGGCCCGACAGTGACAGTGCCCCCCGGCGCGACCGTAATCGATGGTGCCGGCAAGTACGTCACGCCGGGTATCATTGATACCCACTCCCACCTCGGCGTCTATGCTGCGCCCGGCGGGCAGGCGCTCAGTGACGGGAACGAGGCGACGAACCCGGTTACGGCGTATGTGTGGGCGGAACACTCCGTGTGGCCACAGGATCCGCAGTTCCCGAGAAATCTCGCCGGGGGTGTGACAACGATTCAGGTTCTCCCTGGCTCCGCGAACCTGATTGGAGGACGAAGCGTCGTCCTCAAGGTCGTACCCGCGCGAACCGTACAGGGGATGAAGTTTCCCGGCGCCAAGTACGGACTGAAGATGGCGTGCGGCGAGAATCCGAAGCGCGTCTACGCCAGTCGCGGACCGTCGACGCGGATGGGCAATGTCGCGGGATACCGGTCCGCATGGATCCAGGCGGAGGCATACCGCCGACGCTGGGATAAATGGAACAAGGATCACAAGGGTGACCCGCCAACGCGTGACCTTGGCAACGAAACTCTCGCCGAGGTGCTGAGAGGCAACATTCTCGTGCACAACCACTGTTATCGCGCCGACGAGATGGCGCAGATGATGGACATCGCGAAGGAATTCGGATACAAGATCCGCGCGTTCCATCACGGCGTTGAAGTGTACAAGGTTGCGGACCTGCTGGCCCGGGACAGCATCGGCGGGTCCCTGTGGGCGGACTGGGGATCGTTCAAGATGGAAGCAATCGACGCCATCAAGGCGAACATCGCACTCGCGGATCGTGCGGGGGTGAAAGTCGCCGTCCACTCCGACGATCCCTCAGGCTCGCAACGCCTCAACCAGGAAGCGGCGAAGGCCATTGCCGCCGGCAGGCAGGCCGGCCTCAACATCACAGAAGATCAGGCGATCAAATGGATCACGATCAACCCCGCGTGGCAGCTCGGCCTGCAGGACAGGGTCGGGTCGATCGAGCCGGGAAAGAACGCGGACATCATTCTCTGGTCCGGCAATCCGTTCAGCGTTTACTCACGGACAGAAAAGGTGTGGATCGACGGCGCACTTCTGTTCGACCGTCTCGATCCGCGACAGCAGTGGCGCACCGACTTCGAGCTTGGCTTTGTCCCGACACCGGCAGGTATGAACCGATGACATATATGACTAGAACAGCGATTCTCGCCTCAGTTGCTTCTATCGCGCTTACAGGCGTCCCTGCTCGGGCGCAAACCATTGCGATTACCGGCGCGAAGATCTACCCCGTTTCGAGCGAACCAATCCAGAATGGAACGGTGCTCATCCGCGACGGAAAAATCGTCGCTGTCGGAGCCGACGTCACGATTCCATCGGGTGCACGCCGGATCGACGCCGCTGGCAAGTGGGTAACCCCGGGCTTCGTCAATTCGGCAACGCAGCTCGGCCTCGTAGAGGTCGGTCAGGTGCAGGACACGCGGAACGATGCGGCGAGGGGAAGAGACAACATCGCGGCCGCATTCACGGTGTGGGAGGGTCTCAACACACGATCAGTGCTGATTGCCCCCGCGCGGCGCGAAGGAGTGACGAACGTTGTCATCATGCCGGGCGGTAACC
>DATAIM010000413.1:0-2233 GCA_036262655.1 Gemmatimonadaceae bacterium
AGCGCTCTCAGCGGACTTGACGCAGAGAGCGGCTCCTGCGTGTAGACGTCGAGTATGGCGCCGCCGATTCGGCCACTCTCCAGCGCTTTTGAAAGCGCCTCCTCCTCGACGATTCCGCCGCGCGCCAGATTGGCCACGATAGCACCGGCGGGCAGAAGCTCCAGCTCACGCCCGCCGATCATTCCGGTCGTTTCCGGCGTTAAAGGAGTATGAACGGTGACCACATCGCTCGTCCCGAGGAGATCGTCGAGCGAATTCACGCGCACAACGCGAAGCATGTCGAATCGTTCGTCGGTCACATAGGGGTCGTACGCCGTCAGGTTCATGCCGAACGCACGTGCGCGCGCCGCGACTTCGCCGCCGATTCGCCCGAGGCCGATGATTCCCAGGGAGCGCCCGCGCAGCTCGGTGCCGAGCAGCTGACTCCGATCCCATTTTCCTTCGCGCATCGAGCCGACAGCGCGGGGGAGATGGCGCAGGAGTGCGATCAGGGCTCCGAAAAAAAGCTCGGCGACGGCAACCGTGTTGCCGCCGGGCGCGTTGATGATCGCGATGCCGAGTTGGGTCGCTGCGGGTATGTCGATGTTATCGGTTCCGACGCCGGCCCGCCCAATGACGCGGAGCCTGGTCCCCCGACTCAGAACCTCCGACGGAAGCCGAGTAGCGCTCCTGCCTACAAACGCATCGTAACCGCCGATAAGCTCGAGAAGATCGGCAGGTTTTGGCGTCGGAATCTCATCGACGACGAACGAAGGCTCGGCGCGCAGGAGATCGACTCCATCCGGGTCGACCTCATCCGTGACAAGGAGTCGCATGATTGCCATGTGTATGCGCGGCGTTGAGGGGAATGACTCGCCGAAACCTATCCCATCCTGTCTGCAGGAGCGACTTTGCTCTCGGATTCGCGCAGCGCGCGCCGTAGCACTTTGCCGACCTGTGTTTTCGGAAGGTCGGACACGAATTCGTACTTCGCCGGAACCTTGTAGGGGGCGAGGCGCTCCCGGCACCAGCTCTTCAAATCCGCTTCACTGGCGCTCGCGCCAGGATTAAGGACGATCCAGGCTTTCGCCTTCTCCCCGCGCATCTTGTCGGGCAGCCCCGCGACACCCACCTCATGGACGGCGGGGTGTGCGGCGATAACCTCCTCGATCTCTCGCGGCCATACCTGGTAGCCACTCGTCTTTATCAGATCCTTTTTCCGATCGATGATGAAGAGATAACCGTCATCGTCGATGTACCCGAGATCTCCCGTGTACAGGCGGCGGTCGCCGTTTTCATCTTCGCGGATCATCTCGCGCGTTTCTTCCGGACGCCGCCAGTAACCCTGCATTATCTGAGGTGCCTTGATCACGATCTCGCCAAACGACCCCTGGGGCAGGGATGTGAGGCCATCGTCCGCGTCGACGATCGTGACGTGAACGTCGGGAAGCGGCATGCCCACGGAGCCCGTCTTCTTCACGCCGCGCACTGGATTGGCGACCACAGCCATCTGCGCTTCAGTCAGCGAATATCCCTCGACTATAACCCCGCCCGTCAGCTCTTCGAAGCGTTTCCTGGTGTCGGCCATCAGTGCGGCCGCGCCGCAAAAGCAAAGCTTGATGCTGCCCCAATCAACCTTTCCCGATCTGGTCATGGAATGGCTCAGCAATCCGTTGAGAAGGGTCGGGACGGCGCAGATGAACGCGGGCTTCACCGCATTGATCTCGTCGAGAACGTCGCGCAGCTCCCGAGGGTTTGGTGTCAGGGAGAGAGGGTTGTGGTTGATCAGCGAGAGACTTTGAACACCGGTGTTTGCGTACGTATGAAACAGGGGAAGCGGAACCATGATGGTATCGGTCCACTCGTTCATCGCGGGCTTGAGCCATTCACGTAACTGGAGACCGGCGGTGACCATTCCACGGTGAGTGCCGACAACCCCTTTCGGTGTACCAGTCGTTCCGCCGCTCATGAGAATCACGGAGTGGTCGTCGGGCCGCGGCCGTTCGGGGGCGCGATCACGGATCGCGTGCCGGCGCAGAAGGGCTTTGAATCGGATATCCCCTCGTTCGACGGAGATGCGGTCTCCGTCTTTTTTCTCCCGAACAAAGCTGTAAGCAATGCGGGTTCGTAACGGCAGATAATCCTTGATTCCGGTTGCGATCACGCGTTTGAGCGGGGTTCGGGGCTGGACACTTTTTACCTTGGCATAGAAGCGGTTGAGCACAACCATAGTTTCGGCTTCGGTCGCGTTGAG
>DATAIM010000414.1:0-3784 GCA_036262655.1 Gemmatimonadaceae bacterium
TGGTGCTGGCTCTCAACGTCGCCATATACACGCTCGTCCTGGCCCGCTGACCGGATCTCGCTGAATCAGCATCGGTACCTGGGCGTCCCCTCCCGCCCCGGCGGGCTGCATACCCTTGCCTTCCCTTGTGACCTCAGGCCAGTTTTCGGCAGGAGAAGGCACGCCGCGAGTACACGCAGGTAGTACCCGGCCACAGCACCAATCCCCACCTCTCGCGGAGCAGAGCCACCCCATGCGCGAGTATAAAAGCGAAGACATTCGCAACATCGCCGTCGTTGGACACGGAGCGAGCGGCAAGACCACACTGGTCGACGCGCTCGCTTTCGTTTCCGGATCATCCAAGCGACATGGTGCAGTCAGAGACGGAACCGCGCTCACCGACTTCGATCCAGAAGAAACGGAGCGCGGTTTTTCAATCAGTCTCGCGTGCGCGCACGCCGAATGGATGGACACGAAGATCAATCTCCTCGACACGCCGGGCTACTCGGATTTTCAGGGTGAGGCGATTGCGGGGCTGCATGCGGCAGACGGAGCGCTGGTCGTTGTCAGCGCGACTGCCGGTGTCGAGGTCGGAACCACACGGATGTACCACGAGGCGATCGATCGAAAAGATCCCGTCCTGTTCGTTGTCTCTATGATGGACAAGGAGCACGCCTCGTTCGATTCGGTTTTCGAAAGCGTGAAATCGAGACTCACGCCGAAGGTCGTTCCTGTCGAGGTGCCCATCGGTGAGGGAACGGAGTTCCATGGAATCCTCAACCTGTTCGACAAGAAGGCGCATCTTTTCAAGCGCGGCACACGCAGCGGCGAATACGAGGAAGTCGACATTCCCGCCGAGAACAAGGAGCTGTTCGACAGATATCACGAGCAGCTTATAGAGGGAATCGCGGCGACCGACGACGTGCTGCTCGAGAAATACCTGGGCGGCGAGGACATCACCCGGGCCGACGCTCTGAACGCAATGAAAGAGGCGATGAAGCGCCAGGAGCTG
This sequence comes from Gemmatimonadaceae bacterium, assembly GCA_036262655.1. Taxonomy (GTDB): domain Bacteria; phylum Gemmatimonadota; class Gemmatimonadetes; order Gemmatimonadales; family Gemmatimonadaceae; genus UBA4720. The sequence goes on from DATAIM010000414.1 coordinate 992, forward strand.
TTTCCCCTTTTCTGCTGCTCATCCGATCTCACCTACGGGACTCAGGCACTTCTCACCAAGATCGTCGAGCTGATGCCGTCAGCCTACGAGATGGAAGAGCTTCATGCGTTCGTCGGATCAGAAGGAGACCAGACGGTCCAGATTCACGCCAGGGACGATGTGCCGTTCGCGGCTCTCGTGTTCAAGTCCCACTCCGAGCCGCACGTTGGCGACGTCTCGTTCTTCCGTACGTTCCAGGGACGTCTCAACAACGGGCAGGAAGTGTACAATGCCACCCGCGGCCACTCGGAGAAGATGGCGCATCTCGCGATACCGCAGGGCAAGGACCGCATCGAGGTTCCGTTCCTTCATCCCGGCGATATCGGATGCGTCGCGAAGCTGAAGAACACACATACGAACGACACGCTCTCCACCCGAGAGCATCCGGTGCGCCTGCCAACGATCGAGTTTCCCGAGCCGCGAGTCGTTTATGCAGTGCACGCAACAGCCCGAGGCGAGGAGGAGAAGCTTCAGCAGGGACTGCACCGCCTGCACGACGAAGATGCCTGCTTCCAGAGTCACTACAACGCCGAAACGCATGAGACGATCGTCGCTGGACTTGGCGAGAGGCATCTGGATGTCGTGATGGCGCGTCTCAAGAGAAACTACGGAGTGACCGGGGAGCTGAAGAAGCCGCAGATCGCCTACCGTGAAACGATTCTCGCGAAAGCAGAAGGACAGGGCCGGCACAAGAAACAGAGCGGCGGAAAGGGGCAGTTCGGAGACTGCTGGGTCCGGTTCGCTCCAACTCCGCGCGGGGCCGGTTACACGTTCGTGAATTCCGTAGTCGGCGGATCGATTCCGAGCAAGTTCATCCCTGCTGTCGATCGAGGCATTCAGGAAGCATCGGCGCGCGGAGTGATCGCCGGCTATCCAATGGTGGATTTTCAGGCCGAGGTGTTCGACGGATCGTACCATTCGGTCGACTCGAACGAGATGTCGTTCAAGCTCGCCGGCATTCTCGCGTTCAAGACGGTGGCCGCAAAGTGCAAACCTATATTGCTCGAGCCGCTGGACGAGGTCGAGGTCACCACACCTGACCTCTACCTCGGTGACGTGCTCGGCGACATATCCGCGCGACGCGGGCACATCCTCGGCACCGATTCCGTGCCGGGTGGAAAATCGAAGGTGCGAGCCGTGGTTCCGCAGGCGGAGATGCATCTCTACGCCACCGATCTCTTTTCGAAGACACACGGGCACGGCACGTTCGTCCAGCGCTTCAAGGGTTACGAGCAGATGCCACCCGAGGCGACGCACCGCGTGATCAGTGAAAGCCGTGGAATGAAGGAAGCGGTTGGTGAATGATCCCCGTATCCGGAGAGATGAAATGCGTAAAGCCTTTGCGGCACTGACTCTCGCGTTTGTTCCTGCTCTTGCTGCCGGCGCACAGACGGTTTCATACCCACCGGCGGACCGGCAGATAGCGGCGGCGGTGAGTCCGCTTCCTCAGCCTCTCCAGAAGGGCGCCCGGGTGCTGGGATATGACTCGCAGGGGAAGCTGACAACTCTGCGCGCCGGGACGAATGACATGATCTGTGTTGCTGACGATCCATCAGGCGAGCGATTTCACGTCGCCTGCTACCACAAGTCGCTCGAGCCATTCATGGCGCGGGGCCGCGAGCTGCACGCGCTGAAGAAATCGCGCGAAGCCGTGGATAGCGTGCGGATGCGAGATATCAAAACGGGACGTTACGCGATGCCCTCGAAGCCCGCCGCTCTCTATCAGTATTTCGCGGCGCGGGACAGCGTCGACGCAGCGACGGGAACTGTCAAAGGGGCGCAGTACCTCTATGTCGTTTATATGCCGTATGCGTCCGAGAAGACGACGGGGATCACCGAGAACCCCCTCCCTGGCGGTCCGTGGATCATGTATCCGGGGAAGCCGTGGGCGCACATCATGATTTCGCCACAGAAAACAGCACCTGTTGCAGTCAAGTAGCTCTCGTGGACGATGACGGGCTTTTTATCATCAGGACATTTGCACGGGAGGTCGACGCGCGGCTCGCTGAAGCGGTCCTCGACGCAAACGGTATCGACTCGATCATCATCGGCGATAATGCGGGAGGATGGCTGACTTACCTCGACTCGCTCCATCCGATCCGCCTGGCCGTCAAGGAAACGGATGTCGAGACGGCGATAACACTGCTCGATGCTTGAGGGGTCAACGTCACGGGAGCAGAAGCGCATTGTTTCAACTACTAACACCGCGTTGAATACTCCGCTCAGTGCGCTGTGAGACGGCTGAAGTTGTCCGCCAGCTCGTTCGCTCTTCGCGCTGAAAACTGTCCGAGGCATTTCACCCGCGGACGGGCCCATAGAGCGCCTTCCTTTCCGCGGCCGCGCCGCCGGCATTCATTGTCGCGGTAGACAAGCCATGCGCGCTGCGCGACGCGGAGCCGCTCGACCGACGGCGGATCCTTTCCGCCCGGAGGCACCTTTTCCTGAAGCCTCATCTCCGTGATCAGCGCGCGATAGATGCGGTTGAGGCGCATGTCTGTCGCAGCGAGCGTCACCTTCACGCACTCCGACTGATTCGCGAGGCCCGGCGCACTGCACGCGCGCGTGCCCTTGTACGTTGGTGCGGAAGCTGGGGCCTCTTCGCGGCGTGCGGCGCCGGGTTCGGCGGCGGCCGGTTTCGCCGACGGGGCAGGACTAGCCGGTTCCGTCGTTCGCGGCGAAGCATCCGCCAGAGGCGGCGAACCCTTCGGTGAGGGTTTTGAGCTGGCCGGCGGCGCCGATGCCATCGCATCGACC
>DATAIM010000415.1:0-2484 GCA_036262655.1 Gemmatimonadaceae bacterium
CGTGTTGATCGCCATCGCGTGACTCTGAAAACCAGGCGGAGTCGCGAGCATTTCCATTCCGCTCGATTCTGTCCATCGAAATGCGCGAACTGCGGGCCATGTAGCTCCAACCACTTCACCGCGCTCACCGAGGGCGGATACCAGGCATCTTGAGCATGACAGATTCGTTCTCGCTCCCTTGCTCCAGACCGATGCGTAACTGTCGATCCACCAGTCGTAATCGACATGCTCATCATACTTTCCATTCCACGATGTCAGCACTTCGTCGCGGTCATTCAGCGCAACTCCCCATTCAGACTCCATTGCGTCCGATGCAGGCGCGCTACTCATACCGTCGATTGCGGTGAAGCCGTCTTCAGCGGTCCAGATGAATGGACTGCGGTTGCGCATCCCCGCTATGTGACCGGCTCGATTGATCGACGTCGCGATCGTCTGCAGGGCGCCATTGTCCGGCAGCATCACGACGCCGTCCATCGGCGACCACATGAACCCACGTGATATCGCATCAGAAAGCCAGACCGCCCCGACTGCGATGCCGGAATCATTTATGTCTGTAACGACAGCCTCTCGACCGCCGGCGGGAATCGGGATGAATATGTATCCTGATTTCGGAGACCAATAAAATGGACGGAGCTGTCCACTGATTCCGCGTCTGATAGAGCCAACAATTTCCCCGCGATCATTGATGGCCTGGGGATAGATCTCGGCAGCATCTGAAGGAGCAGGAATACGCGTAATGCTTCCATCTGGCTGCCAGACCATCATCATGCCCGGCGAGCCGGGTGTTGACCTCGGCGCCTTTGAACCGACACGAATCGTTGCCGCCGCTTTGCGATCTCCCACCACGGCGGTGACGCTTACAGAGGCGGATCCCTCCGCGAGAAATACCACCTTGGCGCTTCGAGGCCCTGTAGGTCGAAGGTATGCAGGCTGCTGCAGCCCGTCAGGAGCCAGGCCCTCCCAGCGTACGTACCATGTGACGAGCGCGTCTTCCAGAGGCCGGTCACGTGAATCGCGAACGGTCGCGGCAAGATCGGCGGTGTAAATTGCTTCAGCTCCCTCGGGGGCAGCATCGGTCACCGACACCGCCAGAGTTAGCGGTGCATCACTCGCTTCTGTCGTCGAGACTGATTCTGTGCAAGCGGTACCGACCACCGTTGACAGGACGATGAGTGCAGTCGCCCATTTTTTGATGCCGACCCTGGCCCGCAGGGCACACGTCGCGACCGTGCAATCAGTAGGCATACCCGCTACAAAGGCAAAGATGATTGCGAACCGACCACCTCGAGGATTGACTCCGTAAGCCATCGCGTGACTCATTACATCTCCAGGCGCCAATAGGTGGTTTTTACATTCAAGCGCGCGTCTTGAGTCTTCCAATCGGCGTGAAATCCGCTCAGTAACCAGTACACAGAATCCCGCTGAATCGGCTCATCCGGACTAGAACAGGAAAGTCCGCGGTAGCCTCGAGGCTTCGCTGCATCGTCACTGATCCTGCTGTGGGCAAGGGACGGATGAGCCGCCAAGGGCACTCTCGGTTCTAACAGCGAGCAGCCCAATTCAAAAAAAACCCGCCGAATACTCGGCGGGCTTCGTTTACTTCTCCAGCCGGCAGCTACTCGTCCACAATGTCGAACACGGCCGGAACCGGAACAGCGATCGGGTCGGACATGTTGTAATCGTCTGACTCCATCGGAACGACCTTGCTCGGCGTCTCGGGACGCTCCTGGCCTTCAGGAATGTTCGTCACCGCCAGAACGATGCGGCGCTGAATCGGATCAACCTCGAGCACACGCACGCCAACCTTCATGCCTTCCCACGTCATGTCAGCCGGGCTGTCGACGGGGTTGCCGAAGTTGAGCTGGCTCACCGGAACGAAGCCTTCGATATCGTTGCCGATGTCGACGACCACGCCCTTGTCCATCAGGCGGACGACTGAGCCATCGAGCTCGGTTCCGACCGGATAGGTCTCCCCGATCTTGAGCCATGGATCATCCTGGGCCTGCTTGAGTCCAAGGGAGATGCGCTTGTTGTCGCAGCGTCGATGTTGAGAATCACGACGTCGACCGCGTCACCCTTCTTCACGACTTCGGAAGGATGCTGCACGCGCTTTGTCCATGACATGTCGGAAATGTGAATCAGCCCGTCAATGCCAGGCTCGATCTCGACGAAAGCGCCGAAGCTCGTGAGGTTTCTCACCTTTCCATTGAGACGCGTGCCTACAGGATATTTCTGCGGCAGCATCATCCACGGATCCTGCTCCGTCTGCTTCATGCCGAGCGAAATCTTCTCTTCGTTCGGATCCACCTTAAGCACTACGGCTTCAATAGCCTCACCTATAGAGACGAGCTTTGACGGGTGCCTCACGTTGCGAGTCCAGCTCATCTCGCTGATGTGCACCAGTCCTTCGATGCCCGGCTCGAGCTCGATGAACGCGCCGTAGTTGGTGATCGACACCACCTTGCCCGACACGCGCGTGCCGAC
>DATAIM010000416.1:0-20707 GCA_036262655.1 Gemmatimonadaceae bacterium
CTCATTCGCGTTCGGTTGCCCCGTCGCGTAAAATTGGGAACTCGGTATTCATGGGAGCAGAGAGGTAAATGGAGGGAAATTCGGCACTACCCGTTCAGCGCCTTCGTACTGCGCTGGAGCAATCCTATTCCATTGACCGCGAGCTTGGCCGCGGTGGTATGGCCACAGTTTATCTCGCTCAGGATGTAAAGCACGACCGCGTCGTCGCATTGAAGGTGCTGCACCCCGATCTCGCGGCATCTCTTGGTCCGGACAGGTTCCTCCGCGAGATCCGCCTTGCTGCCCGGCTGAATCATCCTCACATCCTCCCGCTTTTCGACTCGGGGGAAGCAGACGGCATCCTGTATTACGTGATGCCGTATGTGGAAGGCGAGTCGCTCAGGGAGAGGCTGGACCGCGAGCAGCAGCTTCCCATCGAGGAAGCAGTACATCACGGGCGCGCAATTGCGTCGGCGCTCGACTACGCACATCGGCAGGGCATCGTGCATCGCGACGTAAAACCCGAGAACGTGATGCTGTATGAAGGTGAAGCGATGGTGATGGACTTCGGCATCGCGAAGGCAGTGAGTGCAGCAGGTGCCGAAACGTTGACGCAGACCGGCATGATGATCGGCACCCCCGCGTATGTCAGCCCGGAGCAGGCCGCCGGCGAGACCAATCTCGACGGGAAGAGCGATCAGTACAGTCTTGCCTGCGTCGTCTACGAGATGATTACCGGAGAGCGGCCGTTTGCCGGTGCGACACCCCAGGCGATAATGGCAAAAAGATTCTCCGAAACGCCGAAGCCTCTGCGTGCACTGCGGAGCGCCGTACCCGAGAGTGTCGAGAAAGCCGTAAGCCGCGCGATGGCCACCGACGGTGCTGCACGCTACTCGACAACGGCGCAGTTCGGGCAGGCGCTCGCCTCCGGCAATCTGGCGACCCCGACAAATACAGAGACGGTCCCCGTTGCAATCGTCTCGGCCGCGAAGTCTGTCGCCGTGCTTCCATTCGCGAATCTCAGCGCGGATCCGGACAGTGAATACTTCACTGATGGAATGGCTGACGAGATCATCAACGCCCTGTCGAAGATCCAGTCGCTGCGGGTCGCTTCGCGGACTTCGTCGTTCGCCTTCAAGGCAAAGAGCGAGGACATCGGCGAGATCGGAAAGAAGCTCAAGGTCTCGACGGTTCTCGAGGGCAGCATGCGGAAGATGGGCAACAAGCTCCGGATCACTGCACAGCTCGTGAACGTCGCCGACGGATATCAGCTCTGGTCGGAGCGGTACGACCGCGAGATCGAGGATGTGTTCGCGATTCAGGACGACATCTCGCAGGCGATCGTGAAAGCGCTGCGCGTAATCCTGAGCGAGGGTGAGAAGAAGCAGATCGAGAAAGCGCGCGTCGTCGACGTGAAGGCGTACGACTACTACCTGCGCGGACGTCAGTACTTCCATCACTTCCGCAGAAAAAGTCTCGAGTACGCGCGGCAGATGTTCAATCGCGCCATCGAGATCGAGCCCGAGTATGCACGCGCGTACGCCGGGGTCGCGGATGCATGCTCTCTCCTCTACACGTATTTCGATGCACGTGAATCGAACCTGCGCCAGGCCGATACCGCCAGCCGGAAGTCGATAGAGCTGGAGCCGGAGCTGGCCGAGGCGCACGTTGCGCGCGGAATCGCCCTCTCGATGAGCAAGCGATTCGACGAGGCCGTTCCTGAATTCGAGACTGCGATGAGGCTCGACCCAAAGCTGTTCGACGCTGCGTACTGGTACGCTCGAACGCTGCGGGCGCAGGGGCAATATGAAGAGGCGCAGAAACTCTTCGAGAGAGCTTCCGCGCTCCGGCCGGAGGATTACCAGGCCCCCGGCTTTCAGGCCCAGGTACTCGTGGCCCTCGGAAGACGGGACGAAGCTGAAGCACAGTTCCGCCGGGTTGTTCGGCTGGTGAGCGAGCACCTCGAGCTCAACCCCGATGATCCGCGCGCATGCATCCTTGGAGCGATCGCGCACGCTGCACTGCACGATGAAGAACATTCGGTACTTCTCGCCGAGCGGGCCATTGCAGCCGACCCCGATGACCCGATGCTCCTCTACAATGTCGCATGCAACTATTCGCAGCTCGGCCGGATCGACGATGCGCTTGGCGCGCTCGAGCAGGCGGTAGACCGTGGATATGGGGACAAGGCGTGGATGGAGCACGACAGCGATCTCGATTCGCTTCGATCCACCCCTCGATATCAAGCTCTGCTGCAGGTGATGTGACGGTGGCTCAACTTCCCCTCGACCGTCTGCGGAACGCGCTCTCCCAGACGTACACGATCGACCGCGAGCTTGGCCGCGGCGGCATGGCAACTGTGTATCTGGCACAGGATGCGAAGCACGAGCGGCTCGTAGCCCTCAAGGTTCTGCATCCCGACCTGGCCGCCTCGCTCGGACCCGACCGGTTCCTGCGAGAGATCAAGCTCGCCGCGCGTCTCAATCATCCACATATACTCCCCCTTCACGATTCGGGCGAGGCTGACGGGTTCCTGTTCTACGTCATGCCTTACGTCGAGGGTGAATCGCTGCGTGAGAGACTCGATCGCGACAGCCAGCTTCCGGTCGAGGAAGCCGTGCATCATGGCCGCGCGATCGCTTCAGCGCTCGACTATGCTCACCGGCAGGGAATAGTTCACCGGGACATCAAGCCCGAGAACGTGATGCTGTACGAAGGTGAGGCGATGGTGATGGACTTCGGAATCGCCAAGGCGGTCAGCGCCGCTGGAACTGAGACTCTCACGCAGACCGGCATGATGATCGGGACGCCGGCGTACGTCAGTCCCGAGCAGGCGGCAGGCGAGACGAACCTCGATGGGAGAAGCGACCAGTACAGTCTTGCGTGCATGGTGTACGAGATGATCACCGGTGAGCGGCCATTCAGCGGCGCCACCCCGCAGTCGATCATGGCGAAGCGATTTACAGAGGCACCAAAGCCGCTGCGGGACATTCGCCATGGTGTTCCGGAGGCGGTAGAGAAAGCGGTGATGCGGGCGATGGCCACCGAGGCCTCTGGACGCTATACGACGTCGGCGATCTTCGGGCAGGCGCTCGCCTCCGGCAATGTCTCGACCCCCACGGATACCGCCTCGCTCCCGAAAGCGGCTGTATCGGCCGCGAAGTCCGTCGCCGTGCTTCCATTCACCAACATGAGCGCGGACCCGGAGAACGAATACTTCACCGACGGGATGGCGGAAGAGATCATCAACGCGCTCACCAAGATCCAGTCACTGAGAGTGACATCGCGAACGTCGTCGTTCTCCTTCAAGGGAAAGAACGAGGACATTGGTGAGATCGGCCGAAAGCTCAAGGTCTCGACCGTGCTCGAGGGAAGCGTGCGCAAGATGGGTAACCGGCTCCGCATCACGGCCCAGCTCGTCAACGTCGCAGATGGCTCGAACCTCTGGTCGGAGAAATACGATCGCGAGATCGAGGACATCTTTGCGATCCAGGACGACATCTCCCAGGCGATCGTGAAGGCGCTGCGAGTGATTCTTACCGAGGGTGAAAAGAAGCAGATCGAAAAAGCGCGCACCGAAAATGTTCAGGCCTACGACTATTACCTGCGCGGACGACAGTACTTCCACCAGCTTCGGCGAAAGAGCCTCGAGTACTCGAGGCAGATGTTCAACAAGGCAATCGAGATCGACCGGGATTACGCTCGCGCCTACGCAGGTGTCGCTGATTCCTGCTCGATGCTTTACACATACTTCGACGCGCGAGAGTTCAACCTCAAGCAGGCCGACATCGCGAGTCATCGCGCCCTGGAGCTCGAGCCAGAGCTGGCCGAGGCGCACGTCGCGCGCGGATTGGCTGTGTCGCTGAGTAAGCGGTTCGAAGAAGCGGAGCGCGAATTCGAGACAGCAATGAAGCTCGATCCAAAACTGTTCGAGGCACCCTACTGGTATGGCCGCGCGCTCCAGTCGGCCGGACGATTCCAGGAGGCGGTCAAGATGTTCGATCGTGCCTCGATGCTGCGACCCGAGGATTATCAGGCGCCCGGATTTCTCGCTCAGGCCTACGGATCTCTTGGAATGATCGAGGAGAGGGATGCCGGCCTGAGGCGCGCGCTCAAGCTGATGGAGGATCGACTCGAGCTGAATCCCGACGACGCCCGTGCCGCGAATCTCGCCGCAGCATTCCTTGCGAGACTCGGGGATTTGACGAAAGCGGTTGAATACGCCGACCGGTCACTGGCGATCGACCCCGAAGATCCGATGCTCCTCTACAACGTTGCCTGCACATACGTCGCGCTCAACAGGTCAGACGATGCGATGAACTGCCTGGAGCGGGCGGTCGACAAGGGTTTCGGTCACAAGGAGTGGATCGATCACGACCCTGATCTCGATCCGCTGCGGAAGAATCTCCGCTTTCAGGCACTCTCGCAGGCGATGTAATGGCGACTCCGCTACCGCTCGAGCGTATTCGGGAAGTCCTTTCCGGTGCCTACATGATCGACCGCGAGCTGGGTCGCGGCGGAATGGCGACCGTGTATCTGGCGCAGGATGGAAAACACGAGCGCCTGGTCGCACTCAAGGTTCTTCATCCGGATCTCGCGGCCTCACTCGGGCCGGAGCGATTCCTCCGGGAGATAAAGCTCGCCGCCCGCCTGAATCATCCGCACATTCTGCCGCTGCACGATTCGGGAGATGCGGATGGGTATCTCTACTACGTGATGCCTTATGTCGAAGGCGAGTCACTCCGCGAGCGGCTCGATCGCGATCATCAGCTCCCGGTAGAAGAGGCGGTCCATCACGGTCGAGCGATCGCTTCAGCGCTCGATTATGCGCACCGGCAGGGAATCGTCCACCGCGACATCAAGCCCGAGAACGTCATGCTGTACGAGGGCGAGGCAATGGTCATGGATTTCGGGATCGCGAAAGCCCTGAGCTCGGCAGGGTCGGATACGATCACGCAGACCGGCATGATGATTGGCACTCCGGCGTACGTGAGCCCCGAGCAGGCTGCAGGCGAAACCAATCTCGATGGGAGAAGCGACCAGTACAGCCTTGCCTGCGTGATTTACGAGATGCTGACCGGGGAACGGCCATTCAGCGGGCCTACACCGCAGGCGGTGATGGCAAAGCGGTTCACCGAGACCGTCACGCCGGTGCGGAAGCTTCGAAGCAGTATTCCCGAGCCTGTCGAAAGAGCGGTGACACGCGCCATGTCGACCGACGCGTCCAGCCGCTACAAGACGTCCGCCCAATTCGCGCAGGCACTAGGGTCCGGGAGCATGACGACTCCGACAGATACGGCCACGATGCCGCAGCACACGATCTCGTCGGCGAAATCAGTCGCCGTACTCCCGTTCGCCAACATGAGCACGGATGCGGAGAACGAATACTTCGCAGACGGAATGGCGGAGGAGATCATCAACGCTCTGTCGAAGATACAGTCGCTCCGAGTCGCATCACGCACAGTGTCGTTCGCTCTCAAGGGCAAGAACGAGGACCTCGCGGAAGTCGGCAAGAAGCTGCGCGTGTCGACTGTGCTCGACGGCAGTGTCAGAAGAATGGGAAATCGCCTGCGGATAACCGCGCAACTGGTCAACGTCGCTGACGGATACCAGCTCTGGTCGGAGCGATACGACCGCGAGATGGAAGACATCTTCGCCATTCAGGACGACATCTCGCAATCGATCGTGAAAGCTCTCCGCGTAATTCTGACCGAAGGCGAAAAGAAGCAGATCGAAAAGGCGCGCGCAGTGAACGTGCAGGCCTACGACTACTACCTCCGCGGACGGCAGTATTTTCACCAGCTGCGGCGGAAGAGCATTGAATACGCGAAGCAGATGTTCAACAAGGCGATCGAGATCGATCCCGAGTATGCCCGTGCGCATGCCGGCGTGGCGGATTGCTACTCACTGCTCTACACATACTTCGACGCGCGCGAATTCAACCTTCGCCAGGCCGAGATCGCGAGTAACAAGGCGCTCGAGCTGGAGCCCGAGCTTGCGGAGGCGCACGTAGCAAGAGGTCTTGCGGTGTCGCTGAGCAAACGGTTCGACGAAGCGGAGCGTGAGTTCGAGACTGCGCTGCGGCTGGATCCGAAGCTGTTCGAGGCAGCATACTGGTTTGCGCGTTCGCGGCTGGCGCAGGGTATGTACGAGGAGGCCACGCGGCTCCTCGAGCGAGCCGTCTCACTGCGCCCCGAGGAAAACCAGACGTGGGGCTTCCTCGGCCAGGCTCAGGCTGGTCTTGGAAACAAGGACGAAGCAGCTGCTTCGTACCGGCGACAGGTGAAGCTTATCGACGAACATCTCGAGCTGAACCCGGACGATCCGCGGGCGTGTATCCTGGGAGCGGTCGCCAACGCGATCATTGGAGACAAGGAGCGGGCGGTGCAATTCGCCGAGCAGGCGATGCAGGTCGACCCCGACGATCCGATGCTGCTCTACAACGTCGCATGCACCTACGCGCAGCTTGGAATGCCCGAGGAATCACTGACTGCGCTCGAACACGCAGTCGAGAAGGGCTGGGGAGACAAGAACTGGATCGAGCACGACAGCGACCTCGACTCGATCCGCGACACGGCCCGCTATAAATCGATCGTTCAAGCGATGTAGTCCCCCGGGAAATGCGTTAGGATGGAGGGTGCCTGAAATCCTGATGCCCTCGACAGTGTCCGACCTCGAGAACGCAATAAGCCGCCGCCGCACCTTCGCGATCATCAGCCACCCAGACGCAGGGAAGACGACGCTCACCGAAAAGCTGCTTCTGTACGGCGGGGCAATTCACCTTGCCGGTTCGGTGAAGGCTCGCAGAGCGGCGCGGCACGCGACGTCCGACTGGATGAAGCTCGAGCAGGAGCGCGGAATCTCCGTCACGTCGAGCGTGATGCAGTTCGAGTACGATGGCTATCATGTGAACCTGCTCGATACGCCGGGTCACGAGGATTTTTCCGAGGATACATATCGGACGCTTGTCGCTGCAGACAGCGCGGTGATGCTTCTGGACAACCGGCGAGGGGTGGAGGAGCGGACGCGACAGCTCTTCGAGGTCTGCAAGAAACGACGGATTCCGATTTTCACGTTCGTCAACAAGTGCGACCGTGCCGGCGAAGATCCTCTCAAGCTGATCAGCGATGTCGAAGCCGATCTCGACATCAAGTGTCACCCGATAACATGGCCGATCTTCCGCGACGGCACTTTTGCAGGGGTGTACGACCGCCGGCGTGAGCTCATTCATCTATTTGCCCGCGACGAGGAGCACGGTGCAACAAGGGCGGAGGTAAAGGTCGGAGCGCTGGACAGCGAGGACATACTCGAGATTCTTGGCCCCGAATCGCATGAGCGGCTGCTCCACGACATCGCTCTGCTCGACGAGGCGGGTCATCCGTTCGATCACGCGGAGCTGCTCGCAGGCGAGCTCTCGCCCGTTTTCTTCGGCAGTGCGCTCACCAACTTCGGACTCGAGCCGTTCCTCAGGGAATTTCTCGAGCTCGCCCCGTCGCCTCTTCCTCGCGAGTCGACGGCGGGGACAATTCAGCCGACGGACCCCGCGTTCACCGGCTTCGTGTTCAAGATCCAGGCGAACATGGATCCGAAGCATCGCGATCGTGTTGCTTTCGTTCGCGTATGCTCGGGTCGCTTTGCCGCGGGAATGCAGGTGAAGCATGTGCGCACGGGCAAGCCGATGCGGCTCGCCGCTCCGCAGCAGTTCATGGCCCGCGAGCGAACGGCGATCGAGGAAGCATGGCCCGGCGATGTGGTCGGCGTGATGGATCGCGGCAACCTCCGCATCGGCGACACGCTGTCGGCAGACGGTGATCTCGAGTTTCAGGGTATTCCGCGTTTCGCTCCGGAACATTTCGCGCGCGTTATCATCAAGGACCCGATGCGACGGAAGCAGCTCGACACGGGCCTCCGGCAGCTCACAGAAGAGGGCGCGGCGCAGGTGTTCTTTACGTCGGGAACCGATACGACCAGTCCGACACCGATCGTCGGTGCGATTGGACTCCTCCAGTTCGACGTCATGATCTTCCGGCTGGAGAACGAGTACGGCGTTCCCTGCCGGCTCGAGCCGTTCGCCGGCCGCTATCCGCGGTGGGTCACCGGTCCGGAGGCGGATATTGAGAGGGTCGCGCGCAGCCAGGGAACGACGCTTCTCTTCGACGCAAAGGGCAATCCGCTGCTCCTCTTTCAGGATGCATGGGCGTTGAGGTGGGCACAGGAGAAGGAGACGACCATCAAGTTCATGGAGAACGCTCCTTAGCCTGTCGTTGCAACATTAGCCGCCGGCCACGCGTAGTGACCGGTAATCAGCACGGAGAAAGAATGGCCGGTACAGGGGGCGAGCTTCGCCGCTCGAAGTCGGACAAGATGATCGCTGGTGTTGTCGGGGGCATCGCCCGATACTTCGGCTTCGACGCGACACTCGCGCGAGTGCTCTACGTCGTACTGTCAGTACTTTCTGTCGCGTTCCCCGGAATTCTTGTATACATAGTTCTCTGGGTGATCATGCCCGAAGAAGCGGACACGACATTCTGACCCGGACATCGTAGGGAGCGATGCAAGCGACGACAGCTCAGCCCACAGTCCCTGTTCCGGCGCTCGCCCCGGCGGCCGCCCCTGCGGCGGCCACTGCACGGCCTCTAGCCGTGACATTCACCGACGTGGATGGAACGACTCAAACTCTCCTGATACCTCAAACGAGACAGGCGATCGCGGATCTCCGCGCGAGGCGTTCAGAGCTGTCAGATCAGCTCACCTCCGCGGCAAACCGCCGTCATCGCCTGTCCGAGGAAATCAAGTCTGCACCCGAAGGCGCAAGCCGCATCGGTCTCGAGCAGCGGCTTGCAGTACTCGACAAGCGAATCGTGCAGCTCGAATCGGACATTGCCGCGACGGGGCGACAGCTCTCCTCCGCTCCGCAAACTCTTACGAGTGAGGCCTGGCGGCCCGGACGTCGAGGTGACCTGCCCCCAGAGGTCGCGAGGGTCGTCACCATTGGAACGATGTTCATTCTGTTTCCTATGGCACTCGCTCTGGCGCGGAATATCTGGCGGCGCGGGAGCAAGCCTGCTGTCGTTCCGCAACAGCTCTCATCTGCCGCGGAGCAACGGCTGGAGCGTCTGGAGCAAGGCGTCGATGCCATTGCGATCGAGATCGAGCGCGTTGCCGAGGGTCAGCGGTTCGTGACGCGGCTCCTGGCCGAGGCAAATGGCGCCCTCAAGCTGTCGCAGGGCGAAGAATCCCGGGAAAAAGTCCCCACCTGACTCCCCCCGGGGCGCGTCGCCTCCGGATTTATAACTACAGCGGTCAGAGCGTCGCGACGAAGCGCGCGATAGACCGGTCGAACACATCCTCGAAGGTGCGGTCGTTCTCAAATCTGCCTGCGCGCCAGAGGACTATCTGGCCGTGTGCCAAGGCCCAGAGATCATGGGCGGCAAAGAGTGAATCGGTGGGTGTTCCGTCCGCTGCATCAGGCATCAGGTCGTCGACAGCGCGCCATAGCAGATTGAAAACCGCGGAGCGGTGTGAGGCGAAGTCGCGTGGGAATCGGCGCGCGGTGGTTCGCGGGTGGACGAACATCAGCGCGAACAGGTGAGGGTTCTCGATAGCAAATCGGCGGTATTCGCCGAGGATTCCGCGAATGGTTCGCAAAGGGTCGTGAGTGTCCACAGCGCGGAGTCTCTTGTCGAACACCCCGAAGGCACGCTCGGCCACGGCGTCGAGGAGAGCCTGCTTGCTCTCGAAGTGATGGTAGAGAGCGGCGGCTGTGACGGCCAGGGTTGAGCCGATGTTGCGCATGGAAATGTCGCCGGCGGCCGCAAATTCGTCGTAAGCAACGGCGATCGCACGTTCTGGCAGTTTCTTAACGGTGTTAGGCACGGAAGTGAACACTGTTAAGCTAGCGAAGCACTGTCAAGGGAATAACTCCGAATTTTTACGCGCCGAGGGGGCCGAGGCCGCCGAGGCCGCCGAGGAACTGCAAACGCTTTTGCAAAAACCAAAAAAGAGAACCTTGAACCCGGATGATTGCGCGACTCGTCTGACCAACCCTCCGCGCCCTTCTCGGCGGCCTCGGAGCCCTCGGCGGTAAAATCCCTCGTATGCCAGGCGCTCTGGTGCAGGAGCCGATCACGCGATATATGCTGGCAAACGAAACGAATCAGAGGAGCTGCTCGATGATGCGTCACCGCAATCCAACACTCTTCGCTCTCACTTTTGCCGCAGTCACTTTCGCAGTGCTCGCTGCAAGCGCCGGGTCGCGAGCTGCAGGAGCGCAGAAGCAGGCTGCGAAACCGGGGGCGGGCGGCAGCGTACAACGAACGCTGTTCGCACTCGAGAACGAATGGACGAAAGCGCTCGTTCGACGAGACACTGCCGCATTCAGAAGACTGACAGTGCCGGGTTTTGTCTATACGGAAGACAATGTCGTCATGAACCAGAGCGAGCTGATAAGCACAATCGCAACGAGTCCCGACAAGATCGAATGGGCTGGCAACGAGCAGATGAAACTCTTCGATTACTCGCCTGCCGCAGTCGTCACGGGAATTCTCGTGATCAAGGGCAGGAGCAAGGGCAAACCATTCACGAACCGGTATCGCTTCACGGATACATGGCTGTTTCGGAACGGCAAATGGCAGGCGATCGCTGCGCAGGATTACCTGATACCAAAATGAGGGACGCGTGGTGGGGCGTAATGATTCTGGCGACCCTCGCCGCAGCCTGCGATCGACGCGACGAACAATCGCCACCCGCATCAGGCGCTGTGTCGATGAGAACCGTCGCGGGAACGCGAATAGCGGCGGCCCATGCAGGACCAGCAGGTGAATGGCAGATGCCGGCCGGCGATTACTCCAACTCGCGGTACAGCGAGCTCGCGACGATCACGCCGGCAAATGCAGCGGGACTGCATGTGTCGTGGGCTTTTTCGACCGGTGTCCTTCGCGGCCACGAGGGACAGCCGCTCGTGATCGGGAACACGATGTATGTCATCACTCCCTATCCGAACGTCGCATATGCGCTCGATCTCGCGCAGCCGGGCCAGCCGCTCAAATGGAAGTTTCGTCCGGAGAACGATCAACAGGCAGTCGGTCGCGCCTGCTGTGACGTAGTGAATCGCGGTGCCGCCTATTCCGACGGAAAGATCTTTTACAATCTTCTCGATGGTCACACCGTCGCCGTCGATGCGGCGACCGGAAAGCAGCTGTGGCGCACCAGAATGGGCGACCTCGCACGAGGCGAGACGATCACCATGGCGCCCATCGTCGTCAAGGGAAAGGTCCTTGTCGGATCGAGTGGCGGAGAGATGGGTGTACGCGGATGGATTGCAGCGCTTGACGCTGCAACCGGACGCCAGGTATGGCGCGCGTACAACATCGGGCCTGACAAAGACGTGAAGGTGGGTCCCAGGTTCAAGCCGTTCTACGCTCACGACCGTGGGAAGGACCTGGGCGCGACGACATGGCCGGGCGACACGTGGAAGACGGGCGGCGGTGCTGTATGGGGATGGCTGTCGTACGATCCCGAGCTCAATCTCGTGTATCACGGAACGAGCAATCCGGGCCCGTGGAACGCATCGCAGCGCGCAGGCGACAACAAGTGGACAGCGGCCATTCTCGCACGCGACGCCGACACTGGTGAAATGGTGTGGGCCCTCCAGACATCGCCGCATGACCTGTGGGACTACGACGCCGTGAACGAGAACATCCTCGTCGATCTCCCGATCAAGGGAAAGACGCGAAAAGCTCTCGTGCATTTCGACCGCAATGGATTCGCGTATACCGTCGATCGCGCCACGGGCCAGGTTCTGCTGGCCGAGCCGTTCGTGCCGATGAACTGGGCGACGGGGATAGACATGGCGACGGGCCGGCCGAAGGCAATTCCTGCGAAGATGCCCGCGACAGGAAAAAAGGTGACGGACATCTGTCCGAGTCTCGAGGGCGGGAAGAACCAGCAGCCGGCGGCTTTCTCTCCAGAGACAGGCCTCTTTTACGTTCCGACCAACAACCTCTGCATGGATTTTGAAACGCGGGAGGTTGCATACATCGCGGGTACGCCATTCATCGGAGCGCTGGCTCCGGAGAAAGGCGGGCCAGGTGGTTACAGGGGCGAATTCATCGCGTGGGACGCGACCACCGGCCGGAAGGTGTGGGGGATCGAGGAGCCGTATCCGGTCTGGGGCGGCGCTCTCGCGACCGCGGGCGGAGTCGTGTTCTACGGAACGCTGGACGGGTGGTTCAAGGCGGCCGATGCGCGGAGCGGAAAGCTCCTGTGGCAGTTCAAGGTCGGGTCCGGCGTCGTGGGCAATCCCGTGACTTACACGGGTCCCGACGGAAAGCAGTACGTGGCGGTTTATGCTGGGATTGGTGGAGACATGGGACTTCTCATCGCCGGTGACGTGGCCGCGAACCTGCCGTACGATGTAAGACAGCGGGGAACGACGCTGCCGGATCTCTCGCGCTGGACGAGCTGGGGCGGATATCTCTTCGTCTTCTCCCTCTGAGTGTGAATCGCGTGACGGAGGGATCGTCATGATGGCGCTTCGGATTGCTTTCAGATTGATCGCCGGCAACCTCGCGATCTGGGGATGTATCGCCTGCATCGACTCGGGTGCAGCTCAGGTTCCGTCGGGGAAATCGCCTGCGACGCCGAGACAGGGTTTGACTGATGGTGGTGATAGTCTCCGTATCATTGCGCACGACGAGATAACGCCCGTCGGATTTCCCGCGGGGCGTCGGCCTCTCGTCCTTCGCAATCCCTACGAAGGCAACAAAAGCGCGATCGGAACCGGTGCACGGCTGTTCATATCCTACAACTGCATCGACTGCCACGGTGCGGACGGCTCGGGAGCGATGGGGCCAAGCTTTCAGGACGGCCGATGGCATTTCGGTGGATCGCCGGGTGCTGTGTTCGAGTCCATTTACCAGGGCCGTCCGGAGGGCATGCCGGCGTGGGGCGGCCGCATCACAGACGATCAGATCTGGATGCTCACGGCATATGTGCGCTCGCTCGCGTCGGCTGACATCAGTACTGAGAACTTCTCAGGGCAGACGGTAGAGCGAACCGGGCACTGATCTTTTCCTGGGGCGGCAACTACAATTTTATCGCCGGGGCCGCAGAGACCGCCGCGAAAAACAAAGTCGTACGTCACGCGCATTGCGGAAGCTCCCTGAATCAGAAACCCTGTTTGGGTTTTTTACAAAAGCGTTTGCAGTTCCTCTTCGGCCTCTGCGGTAAAGCTTTTTATCTCGCGGCCCTCAGTTGCGCGCCTTTCCTACCGTCATCGACCGTCATTCCGAACTTCGTGGCGATAATCACGTCATCGCGCCGCTTCCCCAACGCGTGCGCGAGGAATTCCTCAGTCTTCGTGCCGCCGTAGATATCGGCGGTGTCAAAAAAAATAATCCCCGCCTCGATCGCTGCATCCACTACCTTTGCAGTCGCCGCACCATCGAGGCGGCGGCCAAAATTGTGCAGCCGAGTCCAACGCACGATACGTCGAGGGCGCCGATTCGTCTTGTATTCATGGCCCATGAGCTTCCGCTATTATCGGGCCCGACGTCCGGCGCGCGGTATGGAACAGGAGCATGGATCAGCCACGCAAATTGAAGTCGACGATAAGCCGGCGGGCGTTCGCCCTTGCGGCGGGATTCATGGTGATGGCGTGTGCCGGAACCCTTTCGCATCCCGGTGTCGAGCGCAGCACGACCCTCGGCCCGGGAGTGGCGCTCGCGACTTTCGACACGCTCTGGAGCAAGGTCAGCAAGACCTACGTGGACACTGCGTTCGTCGCCGGCCCGTGGTCGCGTGTCCGCGATTCACTACGTTCGCGCGCGACCGGGATCACCTCTCGCGACGAGCTCGACGCACTACTGAAGGACATGCTCGCAACCATCCCTGATTCGCACTTTTACATCGTTCCTGCAGCCGCCGCCGGAGACGATTCTTCAAGTCGGGAATCGGATGGCCGAGGCACGACGGGGCTCGCTCTGAGAATGATGGGCGGACAGGTGGTTGTGTGGCGTGTGGATGCAGGCGGCCCGGCAGCGACGGCCGGGATTCGTGCAGGGTCGATTGTCGAGAAGGTCGGCGAGAAGGACGTAACGACGCTGCTTCGCCGGATCGATGCGATGCCCGAGAAGGCGAGACAGCGCGCGAAGTCGGGGATGCTTCACGGCCTCAACGGACTTCTTTCACCAGCGGCTGGCGACAGTGTTGTCGTTCGTCTCGCGAAACCGGCGCTGACCCGAGCTCTTGTTGCGGTGCCGGCAAAAGGAAGGGTATCGCAGTTCGGCAATCTTCCTCCGATGGCGGCAATCGTCAGCGCCGCGCGAGTGCCGCTTGGTGCGGGCTCCGGCTGTGCAGGTATGATCGCGTTCAACATCTGGCTGCCCGAGCTAAGCGGAGAGCTGGAACGGGCGGTCGATAGCGTCGCAACCTGCTCAGGCGTCGTTCTGGACCTCCGCGGCAATCCCGGCGGGCTTGGCGCGATGGTGATGGGATTCGGCGGGTACTTCGTCGACTCGACCCTCTCACTGGGCACCATGCGCACGCGGCAGGTGTCGCTCAGGTTCGCGATAAATCCGCGCCGGTCGCGGAGTGATGGCTCGCAGCACGCGCCGTTCACCGGTCCGCTGGCGATACTTGTCGATGGAATGACAGCGAGCACATCGGAGATATTTGCCAGCGGAATGCAGCGTATCGGGCGAGCGCGGGTGTTCGGCGAGAGGACTGCGGGAGCCGCTCTTCCCGCGCTCATGGAACGTCTGCCCTCGGGCGACGTATTCGTTCACGCGGTCGCGGACTTCACAGATCCTCGAGGAGCGCGGATAGAGGGAGCCGGCGTCGTGCCGGACGAGACGGTGATGTTGTCGGAGCAGGCGTTAACCGAAGGCAGAGATACAGCGCTCGAAGCGGCGGTGCGCTGGATAGGGACGGTTGCCGCGAAACAAATGGGACGTACGCGTTAGAAAACGACGAGACGGCCGCGTCGTTGTGCTTAGCTTGTTCACTCAAACCTGTATAGCGAGAGACATGATGATCCGAAATTCGATGCTTCGCCTTGCCGCTGTCGCGCTGCCAATCGCAGCAGCAGCCCCAGTCGCACGCGCGCAAAACCCGGCGCTGCCTCCCGCGGCCGGTCTTCTGGCCAAATACGCCGCTGCGATTGGGGGCCCGTCGCTCCTCAGCGCCAAGTCGATCGTGACGAAGGGTGGAATGTCGATGCCGTCAGCGGGAATAAGCGCGACGTTCGAGATGACGCAGCTGTCTCCGAACCTGATGAGCATGACGACCGAGATCCCGGGGATGGGAACAGTGATGGTCGGGTTCGACGGGACGACCGCATGGGCGATGGATCCCATGCAGGGTCCCCGGGTCCTGGCGGGCAAGGAGATGGATCAGATGAAGGACGACGCCGACCGCCGGGCAATGGTGCGTCAGCCCGAGATGTTCGCGTCACTCCAGACCGTGGCGGATACGACAATGAACTCCGAGCGGTGCTACCTCGTGAAGCTCACGTGGAAGTCCGGACGCGAGACGTACGACTGCTTCAGCGCCACGTCGGGACTGCTCGTGGCATCGAAGACTACTCAGAAGACGGCGATGGGCGATATCCCGGTTGTTTCGCTGTTCAGCGACTACAAGAAGTTCGGCGATATCACTGTTGCAACGAAGACGGTGCAGGAGCTGATGGGGCAGCAGCAGATTCTTACTATCTCGTCGGTCGTTCTCGGAAATGGGGCGGGGATTGCGATTGTGCCGCCGGCTGCTGTTCAGGGGATGGTCAAGAAGTAACCGAGGACGGAAGAGCGTTTACAAGCGAACCACATCTTTCACAGAGAAAGGCACGATGGCCACAGAGAAAAACATTCTGTGGCCATCGCTTCTGGCGTGGGCGGGTTTTAAAGGCGAAAGAAGTAAAATAGTAACTGTTTGGTACTAATACACCTGCATTATCCCTCGGTCGGCTACAGCGTACACCCGGTCGCCCTCTGCGGGCTCCACGTCCGCCAGGCCCGTGAAATCACCAAAGGCGGGCAGGATTCCGTAATCGCTTCCGAAAAAGAAGCAGGGGAGCCGCTCGCGCTGCCGGGCTGGACCGCGGAGCGTGATTCCCGGATGCACATGGCCGGCGATCACATAGCCATGTTCATCCTTTATGGGATGATGCGTAAAGATGAATGGACCATCGAGGTACGGCGCGTTCACGCAGTCGATCTTCAGTTCCCCGGGCGGATCGCCGGCGCGGCGATCGTGGTTTCCCCGTACCAGCACAACCTCCAGCCCCGTGTTCGACAACCGCCACTCGGCCAATGACTCGAACATTCGGGCCGACCTCCCTTCGCGCGCATGGAGGAGGTCGCCGAGGAAGACGATACGGCGCGCGAGTGTGCGGGTGGCTGCGGATGCGAGGCGGTCGACGGCATCTCTCGTCGTTCCTGACGGTACCGGAATTCCGCTCGCACGGAATGTGGCTGCTTTCCCCCAGTGCGGGTCAGCGACGAGTAAGGTCGCGGTCCTGTGCCAGAATGCCGCGCGCTCGGGGAGAAGAGTGATGATCTCGCCTCGAACATCGATCGGAGCATCATTGCAATCGAGGGCTGTCATCGCTCGACCGGTTTGCCAGCTGCTCGCTCCAGCGTGCGCTGCAGTCGTCGCACCCGATCTCCCAGCTTCTCCGATGACACACGCTGGCGGTTGCGATCGACGAGCAACGGAAACGCGAGTGGTGGAGTGCGCTTAGGGGCGGTGATGATTACGCGGGCGCTGGAAAGGCGTTGCAGTGTGGTTCCGAGCCGGGTGCGTTCGAGTTGCCGCTCGAGGACTTCGCGGTGGGCTTGGGAGAGCAGCATGTTGCCCGCGTCATATCTCTGGAAGACATCGAAGAAAAGCCCACTTGACGCCTGGAGCTGCCGCGCCGTCTTGCCCGATCGGGGAAAACCGGGGAAAACGAGACCTGCGACTCGCGCGATCTCGCGGAACTGGCGCCGCGCCATCTCTGTTGCATTCAGAGAAGCTGGTATGTCGTCGAGCAGGTTTGAGGCGTCGAGGAGGCCGTTGGCAAGTGCCTCGTGGAGTGGTGGCTCATCGGGTGACAGGAGCTCGAAGCCGTAATCGTTCGACGAGAGCGAGAACGAAATCGGCTTGATCCGCGAGATGCGCCAGGCGAAGAGCGCGGCGAGACCTTCGTGGACGAGCCGACCCTCGAATGGAAAGAAGAAAAGGTGAAAACCTTCGCGTGAGTGAACCCGTTCGATGAGGAGCTCGTCGGCCGCTGGGATTCGCGACCACTTTCCCTGCACGTCAAGAATCGGGTGAAGCGCTTCCATCTCAGCGTCGCGAAAGATGCCTGCGGCAGCTTCTCCGAGTCGGGCGCGTAATGCGGCAGCGAGCTCGCCGGAAAGAGGTAACCTGCTGCCCATCCAGCGGGGGATGATGCTCTTGACGTCTGGCGCGCGCCTCACCCACGCGACCATGTCGCGGACTCGGACGAATTCGACAGGGGTTCCCGCGAAAACAAACCTGTCTCCCTGTCTCAATCGTGCGATAAACGATTCTTCAACGGTGCCGAGCCGTTTGCCACGGAGATACTGCACGACAATGTCGGCATCGCTTACAATGGTGCCGATCGCCATCCGATGCCGGCGCGCAATCGTGCGGTCCGTCACGCGCCACCTGCCATCCGCATCCGGCGTGACCTTCGAGTACTCAGGATAACCCTTGAGCGCGTCGCCTCCATTGCTGACGAAGCTCAGCACCCACTCCCACTCGTCATCGGGAAGATCGTGGTATGCCTCGGTGGTCCGAACTTCACGCACGAGCTCTGCGGGAATGAACCCGTCACCCACGGCCATCGTGACGACATGCTGTGCAAGGACGTCGAGTGGCCTGGACACGGGGCAGCGCGATTCGATCGAGCCCGCCTCGACACCGTCGCGCGCTGCTGCAACCTCGAGGAGCTCCAGGGTGTGTGTTGGAACGCAAGTGATCCTGCTCGAGGCGCCGGGCCGGTGTCCACTTCGGCCGGCGCGCTGCGTAATTCGCGCGATGCCTTTCGGGCTGCCGATCTGGAGTACGCGATCCACCGGCGAGAAGTCGACGCCAAGGTCGAGGCTCGATGTCGCGACGACGCATCTCAACCGTTCTTCGCGCAATCCATCCTCGACCCAGTCGCGCGTTTTCCTGTCGAGCGAGCCGTGATGGAGAGCAATGGTTCCCGCCCATTCGGGGCGATGGGCGAGTATGGCCTGGTACCAGATCTCGGTCTGTGAGCGCGTGTTGGTGAAAACGATCGAGGTATTGCCTTCCTCGATTGCCTGGATTACCTGAGAGACCATTTGGGTTCCCAGATGTCCAGCCCACGGAAAGCGCTCGATGACCGGGGGTATAAGCGAGTCGACGATGATGCGCTTGGGCTCGACTCCGCGGACGATCGTGGACTTCCGGGCTTGTCGCCCGATGAGAGTGCGCCGCGCCTCCTCGATGTTACCGATCGTCGCGGACAGGCCCCAGGTGCGAAGCTGCGGGCACATCGTGCGCAGGTGGGCAAGTGCCAGCTCCGTCTGAACTCCGCGTTTGGTTCCCATTAACTCGTGCCATTCATCGACTACTACGACGCGGAGGTTAGTGAATTGCGACGAAGCATTTTCGCGGGAAAGCAGCAGCGACAGGCTTTCCGGCGTTGTCACGAGCGCAGTCGGCAGGCGTCTGCTCTGCCGTGAGCGCGTCGAAGGAGCTGTATCGCCGGTGCGGGTCTCGATGGTCCAGGGAAGACCGATATCACTCACCGGCTGCTGCAACGCACCGGCAGTGTCGGATGCCAGGGCTCGCAGAGGAGTTATCCAGAGCACCCGAAGGGGAACTGCGGGTGCTGCACCTGAGGTTCGGTTTTCGATCAGATATTCGAGCAACGGTCCCCACCAGGCGGCGAGCGTCTTTCCAGTCCCTGTCGCCGCGTGAACGAGCCCGCTCGTGGCGGCCAGGTATGCCTTCCACACGTCCTGCTGAAATGCGAAAGGCGCCCATCCGTGAGAGGCGAACCACTCGTGCGCGGGAGCAAGCATGTCATTTTGCCCCGCGCGCAGCTGGGCTGTCACTAACGCTCTCCACTGCCGGGCAGCTGGGTGCCTGTGATCCCGGCTGACGCGAGAATCGACCTCAACGTATCGATGGTGTCGGCATCGCCGGCCCGTTTGTCTTTGCGCCAGCGAAGAATTCGCGGAAACCTGACGGCGATTCCTGATTTGTGTCGCGGTGACGTCTGGATGCCTTCGAATCCGAGCTCGAACACCTGCTCAGGCTTCACCGATCTGACGGGGCCGAATTTCTCGACCGTGTTCCGTCTGATCCATGAATCGAGCTCACGTATTTCCACGTCGGTGAGACCTGAGTACGCCTTGGCGAAGGGAATGAGCTCATCCCCATCGCGCACCGCAAAGGTGTAGTCGGTGTGAAGAAGAGCTCGTCTTCCATGTCCCGGCTGGGCGTACACCATTACAGCATCGACGGAATAGGGCTCGAGCTTCCACTTCCACCACCCGCCTTTTCGCCGGCCGACGCCGTATGACGCATCGAGGCGCTTCAGCATGAGTCCTTCCGAACCGATTGCCCGGGCTCGTGTTTTTGCGGTGCGAATGTCATCCCACGATGCAGCCTGAACGATTGGCGAAAGGAGAATCGCGGATTGTGAATTCGCATCCCGGACCAGCGACGAGAGTAGTTCCCGCCTTTCCAGGAGAGGTCGCTGTCGCAGATCTTCGCCGTCGAGCTCCAGCAGATCGTAGGCGAGCAGAACTACCGGCACCTCAGTCCGGATCTTCACGCTGAGGTTTTTTCTTCCGATCCGGCGCTGGAGCTGCGCGAAGGGAAGTGGCCGGCCATCGGTCCAGGGAAGTATCTCGCCATCGATCACTGTTCCATCCGGCAGCGACTCCGAGGCGGCTATCACCTCCGGAAACCGCTCAGTGATCAGCTCGTCACCGCGAGACCAGAGATAGGATGCGTTTGCGCGTCGAATCAGTTGCGAGCGGATCCCGTCCCACTTCCACTCCACCTGCCAGTCCGTCAACGGACCCAGCTCCTCGAGTTCCGCCTCCAGCGGATACGCCAGAAAAAATGGATAGGGATTGGACACCGCGGGCGCCTCGTTTCCCTCCGCAATCAGCTGCAGGTATGAGTCCGCCGTGGGTTTCCATTCGCCTGTCATCCGGTGTGCAATAGTAGACTCGGGAATGCCGCTGGCATGGGACAGCCCGCGCACGAGCAGTGACTGCGACACCCCGACGCGGAAGCCGCCGGTGATGAGCTTCGTCCACACAAAACGCTCGATTCCGCCGATCGTGCGCCATGCATCGATGACGATCCGCTGTTGCTCGGCCTCGTCTGCACCGCCGATGGAGAGAAGTCTCTCCTCTACCCACGTGTGAAGCGGAGTCTCAGCAGTGCCCGTCGTTTCGGGAAGCAGAAGCGCGATCGTCTCAGCCAGATCTCCGACTGCGTGATAGGATTCCTCGAAGAGCCACTCCGGAACGCCGGACTCTTCCATCGCCCACGTGGCGAGCCTCCTCACCGGCACCAGACGCTTTGGCCTGCCACCGCTCAGGAAGTAGACCGCCCACGCGGCATCGGCGGGATCGGCTCCCGTAAAATACCGGCGCATTGCATCCACTTTTTCGGTGGTGCGGGTTGTGGAATCGATCTCCGAGAAAAGCCGCGCGAACGCTTTCATTGCGGC